>PLDW01000112.1 GCA_003136315.1 Gemmataceae bacterium
TCGTGGTAGGTCATTTCCTGGCGACTGCCTGAATTGCCCTCGTTCCGTCTTGCCGACACTCTCTCGGGTTCCCGAATTACCCCCGGTGAGCAACGGGGGCAGTCCGGTTTGGCAGCGACGATGAGTCCTGCAGTGATCCCTGGTCGGATCGCTCACTCAGGGTCGGCAGATCGGCCGTTGTGGGCAGGCTGATCGTGGAATCGGCCTTCTGGACCGAGCTGACGGAATCACCAAAGGCAACAGCATACGGGGCCAGGGCGGCGGCCGCCTCGGCTGCCGTCGCGAAACGAGCTGATCGCCGCAGGCTCATCAGTCGGCGGAGCACATCTCCCAGCCCGGCAGGCAAATCAGGCCGCAATTCCTCGATAGACCGCGCAACCGCAGTCAGGTGTTGTTTCGCCTTCTCGCTCGCCGTCCCACCTGGAAATGGAACGTGTCCGGCGAGCATGTGATAGAGGGTACAACCGAGAGCGTACTGGTCGGCACGGGGGTCCACTCGTCGCGAGTCGACGACTTGCTCCGGAGCAACGTAGTCCGGGGAGCCAAGAAGCTTGCGACGACGCCTTTTCCGCGAGGGCGCATCACCGTTGCGTTGGACCCGGGCGAGCCCCACGTCAAGGATCTTCACCGTCCGCCCCCCCCGCGCCAGGCCGAGGTTCGAGGGCTTCACGTCCCGATGGATCATGCCCTGATCGTGAATGTGTTGGAGGCCAAGAAGGGCCTGCCGTGCATATTCACACGCCCGACCCACTGCAAGCGGCGCTTCGGAGGCGATCACCCTCGCCAGGTCGAGCCCGGGAACAAATTCCATCACGAGGTACAAGGCCCGGTGATCGATCCCGGCGTCGTGGGAGTGAACCACATTCTCGTGGTTCAGCCGCGCAGCGAACAGGAATTCCCGGAGGAATCGAGTGCGGATGGTGGGGCAATGGCGTCGGTCGAGTCGGACAAGTTTCAGTGCGACGACTCGGTCGAGTCCGGGGTCTCGGGCGAGGAAAACGCGCCCCATCCCTCCTGCCCCGAGCCGTTCGAGCAAAACGTAGCGTCCGACCACGAGGTGGTGCCCGCGGTTGCGGCCGATCTGGA
This sequence comes from Gemmataceae bacterium, assembly GCA_003136315.1. Classification (GTDB taxonomy): domain Bacteria; phylum Planctomycetota; class Planctomycetia; order Gemmatales; family Gemmataceae; genus Urbifossiella. The sequence goes on from PLDW01000112.1 coordinate 1,087, forward strand.
CCGCCTGGAGAGGGGTTAGCCATCCCCGCCGCACAAGGTCGGTGAGGAACGCACGGGGATTCGGTGCCAGGCGTTCGAGTCGGGTTGCTTCGGCAATCCGCCCGGCGGGGAGAATCCCGAGCCGGGCCATCAGGTTGGTCAGGGTGTCTGTCTGGTTCACACCTCCAAGACGACTCCGGCGGCCGAATGGTTCTTGAGAATTCCATGAGGAACCGGGTTACGGATGGGTAGAGGCCGAGAATCTTTTCCAGTTGAGAGTTCCGTCGGAATGTTATCGACGGGGGAGGAGGCTTTGCGGTAGAATCCAACCAAGTCGCCGGTCGTGAGGGTTCAACGTGTCCGATGAACTTCCGAGTCTCGGGGAAATAGCCGGGTTGCCGCGTTGGGCGCGGGTTGCATTTGCCGCTCGTTGCGCAAGTCGAGTCTTACCGCTATTCAGGCACCGCCAGCCTGACACCTCCGACGGGCATGCCCAAGCGGTTGCTTCGGCGGTGAAGGTTTCGGAACGGGCCGCCGCTAACGCTGTCCGCCCCGACCACCCCCCCCCCACCACCCCATTTGCCGAACCCTCGGTCATTGAGAGGTTCAAGGCAGCTAAGACTGCTCTAAAGGGTAGCTACAACTCCCCAATCGACGACCTCTCGCTCGGCCACCCCTCTGACGTCTACGCCGAGCGTACCGCGAACTACGCCGTTCTCACGGCTATTATTCACGACCACCATATCGGAGATAATGTCGGCATCATTGGCAATACTCATCACTTCCGTTACGTGTTAAGAGCCGCTCATGCCGCAGTCCTCGCCGGCGCACCAATCTCTAACATTCTCAAAGACTTCCAGACCCTTCGTGAGCGGGCCAAGGCTGGAGGCTGGACCGATGAGACACCGGTTCCTCCCTCGGTCTTCGGTCCGATGTGGCCGGAGGGACCACCACCCGGCTGGCCGCGTGATCCCGAGGCCGACATCCTTCGTCTGAGGATCGCCATACCGGACGATGCCACCGAGGACGATGTCAAGCGTATGGTGCGGGAATTGGCCGGTGCAATGACTGACGTCCACCGCGCAGCGGGTGGGAGGGGGCTCCAGGTTGATACCCTCCGCTTGTTCGACACAGCCGACGTGTCGGTGGGGGTGCCGCAATGAGCGACCAACCTCGCCCCAAGCGATACATCGACCTCACCCTTGTCACGCAGGTTCCAGGTGACTCCACCGAGGCGATGGAGGCGGTCCGTCAACATCTTGCACCGGCCCCGACCGCGGAGCCGGGCTTCACGCGGCAGGAACAGCTCGAAACGGAGGCACGCGAGGCCGCGGCAGAGGAGTTGAACGCTCGGAATCGCAGCAGAGACGAACTTCTCACAGCAGCAGCACAACTCAGGGTGGAGGGGGCGGCAGTCGTCGGCCGCTTTGGCAGCCTGCTCATGGAGCATGTGGCCCATGTTGGGAGTGTCTCCGATCAACAGCAAGCCGGAACGGCGTACAGGAGAACCCTTCAAAGATTGGCTACTCTGGGCTATCGTATTGGTATTTCCACCGATGACGAACCTGGTGAATCGCCATGAACCTCGCACTCTCTTTGCCTCAAAACTTGGACACATTCCGCACCGCACTCTTGAAGCCAGACCACACGGCCGACCAACTTGCCGAACTGGAACGCTTGCTAGCTGCCGAGGACAAATGGTTTGGGAATCTCGAAGACCTCCACGAACAGGTGTGGAACCTCACCGAGGCCGACGAGTCTACATCGGAAGTTATTGAGTCACTCTGGACGGGTGCTTGCTTCAGCATGACCCTCTACCAGGATCTCCTCCGTCTGACTTACCAACTCGCTCGCGGGCGGTTCCGACGGAGGTTTCGCAATGAGGTGGGGAAACGGGCCGATCGCCTGGCCGAGTTCATGCGAACGATGGTCGTTGTTTGGGAAGAACCCGAACTGAAGTGCCCGCCGGAAATCTTCGAGGCCGTCTGGACTATTCGGATTGCTCCACTCGCCTACCTGCGCGCGATGGGGAATTTGTTCTGGTCCTCGATCCGACACCCGCTATCGGAAACCAAAATCGAACTGAAGACTGGTCGGGTGTTATCCCAAATGTGAACGAGGGATCGCCGCGTGCCCACCGACGCAGAGCCGCCCAAGTCGCCGAGCGACCCCAAACCGTCGCGACCCCCACGGAAATCGGCGGGGGCCAAGAACCATCGGTCCGGCGGGAAACGGCAAACTGCCTTTCCGATGATCACCAAGAATCGCCTCTTCGCGGGGTTGATTGTCGCCGTGTTCTTGTTTGCGGTGTTGTCGCTTGGGATCCTCGTGGCACTCGCGTTCTGGGGCAAGGAGCCGCCGACCCAGCAACAGACCAAGCTGGGCGACCTGTGCCACTTCATCATCACAACCACGATTGGGGCTCTGGTTGGCTTGCTCGGGGGTCGGGCTGCGAGTCCCGATACCCTTGAACTTGAAGATAAGAAGCCTGTTTGACCGCAAAGTCAATTCCCCAATCAGACCCCCTGGTGGATCTGCTCGAAGCGGGCGGCTGAGGAGACGAATGCGGCCAGGAGAGTCGGGTCGAACTGGCCGGCGCACTCGGTGGTGATCATTTTGACAGCCCGAATGTGGCTCAGAGGCGGACGGTGTGGTCGACGGGACCGCAACGCCTCGTACACGGTGACCACCGATATCACCCGCGCTGCCAGCGGGATCTCTGTCCCCGACAGCGCGTCTGGATACCCGGTCCCATCCCAGCGCTCGTGGTGCCCGCGGGCCACCTCCGCCGCCAGCGGCAGACTTGGCATGTCCGCTGCGAACTTCCCCGCGACTGTAAGCATCACTTCCGCACCAGCCGTGGTGTGTGTCTGTACCACACTCCGTTCGTCCGGATCGAGCTTGTCTGGCTTCATCAGCACATTCCGCGGAACGGTCAGTACACCGATGTCATAGACCGGTGCGATTGCTGCCAACAGGTCGACGTACTCTGGGTTCTTCAGCCGGGCGTACTCACCCGTTCCGTCCACTGCCCCGGTCAGCGCCCGGACGTAACGAATGACCCGCGACCAGTGCCCGTCGGCGGCCAGGTTTGTCTCGGTCAAAAGCCGCGAGATCGTGTACGACAGGGCTTCCGCCCCGGACGTCGGGCGGATTGACGAGGCGGGCCGCTCATTCGTCCGGTGGTGCCCCCCCGAGAGGGTGCCGAGATTTCCAACCGACGAGTGCCCGGTGGCACCTCGCGATCCCCGACGGAGAACCAGAGACCGGACCCGGGAGAGGAAGTCCGAAGAGCTGAAGGGCTTGGAAAGGAAATCGTCCGCCCCAGACACGGCCAGCCCGCCGAGTGCTTCCGCCGGGAGGGCTCCCGATACAAGCAGGATCTTGACGCGGTCGGGCTCGGGGAACGCGGTCCGGATTCGGTCGACCAGTTCCGGTCCGCTGAGCCCCGGCAGGTTCACGTCCGCGATCACCACATCAGGTGGGTTCTGGACCATATCGGCCAGGGCCGATTCCGCATCCTCCGCTTCCCGAACTTCGTACTGCCCCTTCAACAGGATCGTCATCCATCGCCGCAATGACGGCTCGTCATCGACGACGAGCACCCGCTCTCGCCCGCCAACCCGGTTGCCGGCTTCAGGGATCGGGTTGGAGGCCGGAAGCCAGAGGGTGAACCCGGTCAGGGCGGCGACGACGGTTCGGGCCGACGGGTATCGGGCGTCCGGGTCGGTCTCCATCAGCCGGGCGACCAGGTCGCTCACCTCGGCAGGAACTTCCGGCCGAACCTGGCGGACACGGTCCGGGCAGGTAGAGAAGCGTCGGTGCAGATCCCGGACTGGGTTGCCGGTCTCCGGGTACGGCTCCTGCCCGGTGAGTGCCCAATACATCGTTGCTCCCAGGCTCCACAGGTCGGCCCGGGCGTCTACCCCGTGCGGGTCCCGTGCCTGCTCCGGTGCCATGTATCCAACCGTCCCCAGCAAGGTGCCTGCCTCGGTCACGTTCCGATTCGGGAGGCGGGCGAGCCCGAAGTCGAGTACCTTGGCCTGCCAGTCTGGGGTGACCAGGATGTTGCCCGGCTTGATGTCCCGGTGGACCAACCCGTGCCGGTGAGCCTCGGACAGGGCGTCGGCAATCTGCCGGAACAGGTCACATGCCCGGTGCGGCGAGAGCGGACCGTGTTCCCGAATGAGCGCGTACAGATCGTGGCCGGGGATAAACTCCATCACGAAGTAGTCCCGGGTCTGACCGGGCCGTCCGGTCCGGGGTGCCCTCCCAGCGTCGAAGCATGTGACGATGTTTGGGTGCTGGAGCCGGGCGACAGCGCGAGCCTCGGCGTAGAACCGGTGGAGGAGCCGCGGATTCCCCTCGACCGCACGGGCGATCACCTTGAGCCCCACCTGGCGGCGGAGTTGGAGGTGTTCGGCCCGGTACACCGTCCCCATCCCACCCTGGCCGAGCACATCCAGGAGCCGGTAGTGACCGAGGATCAGGTCGTCTCCGTTCCCGTCCCGGACAGCGTCGGCCTGGAACTGCGTGAGCAACCGCCCATCGACAAGCTTCGCCAACAGTGCATCGGTGTCGTGCACCTGAGTGAACTCGTCCCGCTCCTGTGGGGGCAGTTCATCCCATTCCTCCGGCAGCACGACCAGGCGATCGAGCAGCCAGGTGAGCATGGTGTAGGCATTCGAAATGGACAGCTCGGTGGTCCCGTCGGCCGTGTCGGGACCCGCCAAGCGGGCACCGCGGGCGGGTTCGGCGGGGTACGATCGCATGGGAGTTCGTGGCCTGGGCAGGTGGGATCGATCAAGACGATTCAGCATGGAACCGGTATGCCCGGGGCACAACCGAGCGTGAGTGAAATGGTGTCGACAGGGGACGGTTTTTCCGCCGAACTCCCGCCCCCCGAGAATCATGCGGTGTCGGCGGAACGTGACCCAATCACAGTCAACTCGGGGGACAATTGCTGCCACCTGAGTTTTCCGGCCGGGGTCGTTGGGTGAGTCCGCGCTGAACCCGACCCTCCGGCAATCGTGAGCCGATCGACCTCCTGACCCTCTCCAAGAAATCGGGCGGTAAATTGGAAGTGGGAGCGTGGACCATCGCCCTACCCAGCCGCGAGGAGACCGCTTGTGATCCGAAAGTTTCGCACGAATCTGCGCTGTCGCGGGTGTGTGAATACGATCTCTCCGCTCCTGAACGCGGCTCCCGGCATCCGCTCCTGGGCAGCGGATCTCGAGAACCCCGACAAGGTTCTCACTGTGGAGGGAGATGACGTTTCCGGCGACCGGGTCAACGGTTTGTTGGGTCGGGCAGGGTATCAGGTTCTGGGTGAAATCTCCGCTGAACGACCCGAGCCCCTGCCAGCCGCCCCCACGGCCGCAACGGCCGGAAAAACGAGCTATTTCCCGCTCGTCCTGTTGGTGGGGTACATTCTCTTTGTCGTGATTCTCGTTGAGTTAGGGGCCGGAGATGTCCTCTGGCCACGGGCCATGACAAACTTCATGGCAGGCTTCTTTCTGGTGTTCAGTTTTTTCAAACTCCTGGACCTGCCAGCGTTTGCGGACGCTTACCAGACGTATGACCTGATCGCTGCGCGGTCGCGACCGTACGCCCTGGCTTACCCATTCATCGAACTGGCCCTCGGAGTCGCCTACGTTGCCCGATTTCATCCCGTGGTGACGAACGCAGTCACACTGGTGGTGATGCTCATCGGTACAGCCGGTGTGGTGAACACTCTCATCGCCCGGCGAAAAGTGCGGTGCGCTTGCCTGGGAGCGGTGTTCAACCTGCCGATGTCATACGTCACCCTGGCCGAGGACGGCCTGATGGCTCTGATGGCTGCGGCCATGCTCCTGATGTCTGTGGGGTAACCAAATTCTCGGTTGAAAGGCGCTGAGGCCCAGTTTTGGGAACAGGAAATGCGGTGATCATGGGCCTGAGAATGGAGTTGTGACGACTCACGAATATCAGCATGGGGGCCGAAAAATCCTTGTATCCGGCCCTTCCACCGAGCTTGTGATTTTTTTCACTTGCCACTGAGGGCAGTTCAGACGATATTCTTAAAAATCGTCTCCGCTCCGAATTTGGGAGGGAAAGGTTCGATGCCGCTCCCTCTCTTTGATCTGACTGGTCGCGTTGCCCTCGTCACTGGGGGGAATAAAGGGCTGGGCAAGGCGATGGCCCGAGGGTTCGCAGAGGCCGGGGCCGATGTCGTCATCGCCAGCCGACACGGCGATGAACTTCGAGCCGCACTCGACGAAATCCTCACGGGAACCGGACGACGCGGGGCTTACATCGTCGCCGACATGTCGAACCGGGACGATGTCCAGAAGATGGCCCAGACCGCCATCGAGACGATGGGGCACGTTGACATCCTGGTGAACAATGCCGGGATGAACGCTCCGCAAGCAATTGACGAAGTGACGGATGAAACCTGGGACCGGGTGGTCGAAGTGAACTTGACCTCGGTTATGGCCTTGACAAGAGGGATTGTCCCGCAGATGAAAAGTCGTCGCTGGGGCCGGGTGGTCCACATCTCCTCGATAATGGGGCAGGTGTCGAAGGAGCGGCGAAACGTCTACTCCGCGACCAAGGCGGCACTGATCGGGATGGCGCGGGCGAGCGCTCTGGACCTCGGCCCTTACAACGTGACTGTCAACTGCATTGCCCCTGGTCCGTTCCTGACCGATATGCCCATGTCGGTCCTCTCGGATGCGGAGAAAAAGATCTTCGCCGACCGAACAGCCCTCGGTCGATGGGGTCAGCCCGGGGAGTTGGTCGGGCCAGCACTGATGCTGTGCAGTGATGCGGGTAGCTATGTGACAGGCCAGGTTCTGTTCGTGGACGGCGGCTATCTGGCCCGGTGAAAGTGTTTCGCCATTGTTGGATGTCCGCGGATTTCGGCTATGCCTGACACGCGACTTGTCAGGTAATGACTTGATTACTCCGATGATTTGCAGCTAAGATAGCTAGGTCTCCGTCGTCGCTCCACCGCCCCTCTCTCCGGACGGCGACAATCGGAGATCTGGTAGCGTCAGAAAGGTGGCAGAGCTTAACGTTTTGTGGTGGCAGTTTCAAGTTGAAGACGCGATGCCATGTAACGGCCATGCGCACCGCAAAAGCGGTATTCAACTTGAAACCGTCAACCTTGAACTGGAAACTCCGCCAGAAAGGTGATCCCATGAGCACCTGCCTTTACCTGGCAGACTCAGACGCCTCGCCCAGTGACGACAGGCATCCGGCTTACGTGAAAAGCGTCTATTCGGACTGCGAGGAGGAAGCCGCCCGTTACAAGTGGATCCAGAGCGAGAAAGCCGGTTACGACCTCGGTGAAGCAGCCATCCGGCAGTGGGTCAAGGAGCACTGGACCGGGTATTTACGGGCGAAGTGGGTCGAGCACCTCCAGGGGAAATGCTTCTGGATCGAACTGGACCGTGGTGACTTCGGCCTGCTCCAGCATGAGTTCCGGGACCGGGCGCAACTCCTCGACGCGATTCTTGAACGCCTCAAGGCCGGCAAAGAAAACCTCGACGTCCTCGACTGGGCTCATTCCTGCCTCATCCCGATCGATCCTGTCATCGAAATCCTTACCGCACTCGACGTCAACAGCCGCCGTCTCTTCTTCCGGTTCCACTGACTCCCCATCACTTCTCTTCTGCCTCGCCTCAACCTTCGTTTGCATTCGCTCGTGAGATCGGTCGGGGAGGTTGGTCCCTTCCACCCCGGTGTGGATCTGAAGCCGAACCGTGAGCATGTAACGAACCTGGGGGGCAGACTTCGAAGCTCAGCGATTTTCTCTTCCGGAATTCCCGAAATTCCTTGACGCCCAGGGTGAGAGGTTGTTATTGTGAAGATGGGTGATAAGTTGGGGAGACTCGCCCCTTCTAAACCACTCACCAACAGATCCGTAAGCACATGGCAATGGGTGTTAATCCGAACTGGATCTGACCCTCGACTCGGTAGACTGACATTCGTCGAACTACCCAGGGCGGGTTTTTCTCTCTCATGAGGTGCCGTTTTCATGCTCCTCTCCCCTTCTCGTCAGGGCCGACGTGGGTTCACGCTGATCGAGCTGCTGGTTGTGATCGCGATTATTGCGATCCTGATCGGCCTGCTCCTCCCCGCTGTTCAGAAAGTCCGTGAGGCTGCGGCCCGGTCCCAGTGTACGAACAACCTCAAACAGATGAGCCTCGGGACAATTAACTGTGCTGGCGAATATCAGGGGAAGCTTCCCCCCTCGATCGGGCTCTTTCCCAGCAATGGAACTCCGGCACAGGGCAATGGTGACGGTGGGATCTTCCTCCACATCGAACCCTTCGTCGAACAGCAGGGCGTTTACCAGGCATCCTTTGCCCAGCCAGAGCCGAACGATCGGAACGGTGGGTTGGGGGCTTACTCGGAGTGGGAGCCTTCGCAGCAGAATGCCCGGATCAAAACGTACATCTGCCCGTCGGACTACACCCAGGCCAACAATCTGGGCGGCTACGGCAGCTATGGTGTGAATGGTCAGGTGTTCCGGCACAATTACAACTGGGGGAATGTTGGCCTCGCGATGTACCCAACAACCATCCAGGACGGCACCTCGAACACCCTCATGTACACGGAAAAGCTGGCCGTCTGCACCGGCACAACACCCAGTGGCGAGACGGGTGGCCCGTACACCAATAACTACTGGCCCGATTGGGGTCCGATCATCGCCTCTCCGGATTGCCCCGGCGGGTTCTGCGCCCCGACTGGTCCGCTGAATATCTTCCAAATGCAGCCACCAGGCAATCCCGCGGCATGCGTCGATTGGCGTGCGAGTTCTCCGCACGCGGGGGGCATCGTTGTGGCTCTGTTCGATGGCAGCACGCGATTTGTCAATAACAACGTCGATCCGAATACCTGGTGGTACATTTTCACCCCAGCGGGTGGCGAGATTCTCAGTAGCACCTTCTGAGGTCAGCTGTACCTCGTGAACCCGGCCGGAAGTTCCCGGCCGGGTGGGTTGATTCCATTTCTCGTTTGACACCAAGCAGGTGTTGACCATGTGTCTCTCCTCTCCCCCGCAGATGGTCCGCTTGTGTTGTCTGCTTGTCGTGGCATTGGCGTCCTCTGTCCTTGCAGGCTGTGGTCGCCCGGTCGGGTCGGTGAGTGGGAAGGTGACGATCATGAACAAGCCCTTGAAGGGGGGGTATGTCACCTTCGTCAGTACGGATGGACAGCAAACCCATCCCGCGCAGATCAGCGAGGAGGGCACTTACAGCATCCCCAAAATCACCGCCGGACCCTACCAAATCTTGGTTGAGACCGCTTCGCTGGCTCCGCGGCCCGTTCCAATGTCAGCGAATAAGGGAACCCCCAAAGGGGGTAAATTGGATGAGGGTACTGCGGTTCCCGAAGGATATCACCCGAGTAACGCCGCGGAGGCCTCGATCGCGAACGCGAACGCGAAGAACGCCAAACGCTATGTTGCGATCCCGGCTCGCTACGCAGCGACCTCATCGTCGAATCTGACTTACGAAGTGGTCGGTGGCAATCAGACCTACAACATCGAACTGGTGAACTGACCCGGGAACGGGTCACCCAGTTCCCCTTGATCGACATGGCAGAGTCTGGGATCACTTCGCTTGTCTCCCCGCCCTCCGTTCCAGACCGTTCACCCGGTCGGGTCTGGTGGGCGGTCGTGTTTGCATTGCGTCCGGTCCGTCTTGCGTATCGTCGTCCCCTCCGCGCGTTCCTGGTGTGCGGAGCCATCCTGGTGGCAACCGCCGCGCTCCTGGTCGGGGGACTGCTGGCCTATTTTGAGTACCACCTGCGAGTTGCCCGACGGGAAGTGGACCTTGGGCACAATGCGGTCGCGACCCGACACCTCTGGTCCTGCCGGTGGGTGCGACCCGAGCAGCGAGAGGTGCTGCTTTTGGCGTCCCGCGTGGCTCGTCGCAGTGGTTCCTGGTCCGAATCCGAACTCCTCCTCGACCGTTATTGGGAGCGTTATGGAGACGACGAGGCGCTCGTCCTGGAACGGCTCCTCGATCGCGCAACGAGGGGCGACGTTGATAGTGCAGCCCCGCACCTTCTGAGCCGCATCGAGCAGGGTGGACCGGAGGCCAACCTTGCCCGCGAGGCCCTCATCACCGGTCTGGTGTACCGTTTCCGGTGGGCGGAGGCAGTGGGGCTTCTGGACAGTTGGCTTTCCCAGGCACCGGATACCACAACGGCCCTCCTCCTGCGTGGGAAACTCCAGGAACAGCGCCGGCAGACAAGCGAGGCTCTGCTCACCTACCGGCGGATGCTCGAACTCGACCCCGCACACGATGAGGCCCGGCTGCGTCTGGCAACGTTACTGTTGATACTCCGCCAGGGAGGGGAGGCGGCGACCCACCTGGGATATCTCCGACAAACGCTTCCGGACAACCCCATCATCCACACCCAGTGGGCGCAGGCGCTCGCCCTCCAGGGTCGGACGGCAGAGGCTCGTGCGGCACTCGACGACTGTCTCCGGGCTCATCCGGACCAACCCGCGGCCTTGACCGAACGTGGCCGGTTTGCACTGACCGATGGAGATGACCGGGCGGCCGAAGAGTATTTCTCTCACGCCCTCCGACTCGATCCCGGCAACCTCGCGACCCGCAACCTGCACCTGATGGTTCTTGTCCGGAGTGGTAAGACGGCTGAGGCGGACAAAGAACGGGTCCGTATTGCGACTCTGGAGGCGGATGGGGAACGGATCGATAAGCTGATTTCCGGCCCGCTCCAGAACACACCCAACGACCCGGCGGTCCATCATGAGATCGGAATGATCGCCCTCCGGGCGGGCCAGCCAATCGAAGCGTTGCGTTGGTTCCAGAGTTCCCTCCAGGTCGGTCCGAATTACTTGCCGACACACCAGATTCTCGCGACCTACTACCACGAGACGGGAAATCCGGTTCTTGCCGCCAAACATCGGGCGATCAGCCAGCGGCTGAGCGCGCCGAAAGGGCCGTAATCTGGCCAGTCACGGAGCATCCCGAGTGTCGATTCTGAGGATCTTGCGACCCCGTCGGAGTTGGTTGACCATCGCGGCGGTCGCGCTGGCGTGTGGGCTCGCTGCTCCTCAGCTCTGGGCCTGGGCACACCTCCGCCTGGCTCAGGCCGCTGTCGCCGCATCAGACACCAATGCCGCCCAGGTGAGCGTGGCGGTCTGTCTGGGAGTGTGGCCGGACCGGGTCGATGTCCACCTGATCGCCAGTCGAGCGGCACGCCAGGCAGGTGAGTTTGAGCAGGCGGATCGCGAACTGCGCACCTGCCAGAAACTGAATGGGGGGAGTTCAGACGAGATTGCGTTTGAGTGGGCCTTGCTCCAGGCAGCGGCTGGGAATGTGCGCGAGGTCGAGGATTTTCTCCAGGCGAAAGTCGAGAGGGATCCGCGCCTGGGTCCGATCGTGTGGGAATCGCTTGTGGAAGGCTATTTGAGGGTGTTTCGGACGATCGATGCGATGGCGACCGTCGACCACTGGCTCGGGCAGGATCCGGAAAACCTCCGCGCTCTCGAATTGAGGGGGATGACGTTTGTCATCGGGAAGGGGGTGAAGCGGGGGTCCGACGATCTTCGGCGGGTTGTTGAGAGAGATCCTAACCGGCTCACAGCGCGGGCACAACTGGTACGGTGTCTGCTGGATCTGGGCGGTTACAAGGAGGCCACAACCCACCTGGAATGGCTGGCTCGGGACCGGCCTGATGACCCGGAGGTATTGGCCCGTTTAGCCCGCTGCCGGATCATGCTGGACAGTCGAGAGGAGGCCCGCCAGGCACTCGATGCCGCCCTCGCCGTCGACCCCGACCACGGGCTGGCCCTCCGGACCTATGGCCAACTGGCCCTCCTCGAATCACAGCCTGCGGAAGCCGAGAGGTGGCTCCGTCGAGCCGTGGCGTCGTTCCCGAACGACTACCAAACCCAGTTCATGCTGGTCCGCGCGCTCATCCAACAGGGGAAGCAGAGCGAAGCGGTCGCCCAGTTACGGATCACCGAGGAGGTGAAGGATCGGGCGGAGCGAGTCGGCGAGTTACAGAGCCGAAAACTGGGCGAGCAACCTCTCGATCCGGCCTTGCATGTGGAAATGGCGCTCATTCTGTTTCGGACGGGACAGCCAGCGGAGGCCGAGCGCTGGCTATTCAGTGCTCTGAGCCTCGATCCGGACTTCGCACCGGCCCACGCCGCCCTGGCCGATCATTACGAACGAACCGGTGACAAGGCGCGGGCTGCCGAGCATCGCAGACGGGTTGCTGATGTGGCGATTCAGAATCGCCCGCAGATTCAGAATGGGCCGCAGAGGACGCAGACTTCGACGCAGATAAAATCCAGATAAGACAGAGTTGGTTTTGATCAAGATTTTATCTGCGTCGAAGTCTGCGTCCTCTGCGGCCCATTCTGAATCTGCGGGCCATTTCGTCTGACCGACAGGTTGGTTCTTCCTTTGCCAGAGACTCTGAATGCCAACGCCTCCCGAGACTACACCGGCAACGCGAAGATCGCCGGCTGGCATTGGGTGGGCAGGCCGAGTTGATCTCCTCCTTCTTGCTCTGGTCCTCGGGTTTGCGTTCCTGGCGGCATCGTTCACGGCCCGTAACTCCGACCTGTGGCTCCACCTGGCAACGGGCCGCCTCCTCGCCCACGGGGACTACACTTTTGGAGTCGACCCTTTTGCCTACACCACCCGGAACATCTACTGGGCCAATCATGCCTGGCTGTTCGACCTGGGGTTGTACACTGCCAACTCGTTTGTCGGTGGGGCCGGTTTGGTGATTTTGAAGGGCCTGGGGATCGCCACCCTCGCCGCCGTCATGCTCCGAACATCTCGGGCCACAACACACGTCTGGATGGCTGCGGCCTGCACACTCCTTGCTGTGCTGGCGATGAGTCCGCGATTGATCCTTCAGCCCGCGTGTTTGTCGATTCTTCTCCTGGCGGTGTGCGTGGAACTCCTTCGCATCGGGGGTCGGGCCTATCGAGCTGTTCCCGTGTTGATCGCTCTTTGGGTGAACCTGGATGGGTGGTTTGTCCTCGGCCCGATTGTTGTTGCACTGTTTTGGGTCGGCCGTCGTCTCGAATCGGACGTCCCTGTCAATTCGCCCCTTCCGGTATGGTTGTTGCCTGCATGTCTACTTGCTTGCCTCCTCAGTCCCCATCACATCCACGGCTTCACCCTGCCTCCCGAGCTTTCCCCGGCAGTCTGGAGAAGTGAAATGCCTGACGACCCTCGGCTGGCCGGTCTCTTCGCGTCCCCGTGGCGACTCGCTTCCTTCGGCCCTGCCGGCGGGTCCAGCCTGGCCGCCTGGGCATTCGTTACCCTACTCGTCGTGGGAGTCGGATCGTTCCTCGTCAACCTCCGATCTCTCCGAACCTGGCGGGGACCGGTGTGGCTGGTGTTCGCAGCGCTGGCAGCGTGGCAGGTCCGGCTCATCCCATTCTTCGCAGCGGTCGCGGGACCGATCACGTCAATGAACTTCGGCGAAATGTTGGGTTCGCGGTTTCCAAACCGGACTGGGCGCGGCCTGACGGGACTGGCCGCAGGGACATTGTTGGTGCTCGGCTGGTTGGGGTGTCTCCAGGGGTTTTCGAGCCGAGACCGGGCCGCTGCGTGGGCGGTCTACACCGACCCCTCGCTGGAAAAGATGGCTCGCGAACTTGCTCGCTGGCGGGCTGAGGGGATTCTCCCGGCGACTAGACACGTTGCCGAGTTACATCCGGATGTAGCCCACTACATGGTCTGGTTCTGTCCCGGGGAGAAGGTGTTCCTTGATTCGCGTCTGACGCTCTTCACGTCTGTTGCGGCCGACTACCTCCGAGTGGCGCAGGGGTTTGGGATCGTTCCGGAGGAGTCCCGCCCGGATGGCCGTTCGTGGGACTCGGTGTTCCGAGACAACGAGATTGTGGTTGCGGTTCTCTTCGATCCAGACGGCCGCAGGTACGCAGACGGATTGTGGCATGTGAAAACCCGAGCGGATCAATGGAAGATCCTGCGCGTGGAGGGCGCGGCGGTCATCGTTGCGCCGAATGGAGAGGGCTACTACCGGCCGTCGGTCGAACCCTTCAATCCGGACCGCGAGGCGTTTGGCCGAACAGGAAACCCCGCCGCGCTGGCTGAGGGCCCGCAGTCACTCCCTGAGCCGGCCGAGTGGTGGAACGGGTTCACACGCCGCCCGCGAGTGGACTCCGCTGAGGCCGGGGCCGCCGGGGTGTATCTCCGTCTGTTCCCGGTTGCCCCCTCCCGGCAAGACCAGCCAACCAAGATCGCCGGTGTAGGTCGCTCGCCTGCTTTACCTCTTCTCGCCATCCGGGCTGGCCGGGCGGCCGTGGTAAACGATCCCGCGGATTCGGCCGCCTGGTTCGCGCTCGGTCGGGCGTATCTGGATCTCGGCCGGGGCACCTGGGAGGCCGACACTCAACCCGGGCTCTCGCTTCTCGGGCCGCTCCGACACGTTCAGACGGTCGCAGCTTTTCATCAGGTGACGCTGCTGGATCCGAGCTATTTTCCGGCCCACGATCTCCTCGCCAATGTGTTCGCAGAGCGGCAATACCACGATCTGTCGCTGCGTCATCGTGAGACCCATCTGCGGCTCGTCCGACGGGCTGGCCGGCTGCCCGGAGAAACCCCGGCCGAGTTTGCTGCGCGGTTGGCTCCCCTGGAAGCCGCCGTGGAACAACTGGAGCGCGTGGTCCAGGATGGTGAAAACCGGTTCCTCGTCCATACCTACGCCTCTGCGGGAGATCCCCTCGCCCGGGCGCGAGTGGCTTTGCAATATGGATTGGTCGCGAAGGCGCAAGACGTTCTCCTCAAGTCGCACCCCGATCTGTACGGGGCCGAAGGAGTCGCACTTCTCCTGCGCATCCTGGTTCAGACCGGCCAGGTGGACGAAGCCCGGGTTCTCCTCGAACGGGAGGAACTTGTGCGAAACCCCAGCGCACTTGGGCAATACCAGTTACCCGGTGGGACGTGGGAAGGCAGGGTGTGGGAATACCGTCTTTCGGCGTATAACTGGTACGAACTCTGCCAGGCGGCCAGCTCGGGGCGATATAATCGCGCCGCAACGGCGCTGGAACGCCTCGGGAGTCGGCTCGAACGGGAACAGGCCGCGCTCGTTCCGCAGGTGCGATCGATACTCGCACGCCAGATTGGTTCGGAAGTCGGATTATCGGCTCCACCGGGCTCACCACTGGCGCGGATGCACGTTGGTCGGGAGCGTGGTCGCTTGATCGGATACGCTGCCGACGCAGTGTTCCTGGGTATCCAGCGGGCCGACCTGCATACAATCGGGGGGCTCCTTCTCGCCGAGCAGGGCAACCCGACCGCAGCATTGACAGAGTTCGAGCGAGCGATGGAGCTATACACTCGTGCCGAATCTGTTGCCAAGTCCCCTCCCGGTCGTGACGTGGCGATAAAATACCGTGATGCCATCCGTCGTGATTCGCGCTGACCGTTCACCGCAGGCTGATCCCGACCCTTCCAGGCAACGTCGTCAACGATCCTTCGGCCTGGACTCGTGAAAACGGCCTCTCAGGCCGAAGATTCGGATCGCACGCCCAATCCCGGTGGTGTTCCTGGACGAGTTCTTACCAATCCCCAGACCAGCTCAATAAGGCGAAGATGTTGCAAACCGTTAACAAACGTAACCCCAGTTCCGGTCGGAGGAGAACTCTATCCTGAAATTTCCACATTCGTGGTATTTCGGGCTGTTCCACTTTGCGCCGGGACGGTAATTACTAATCTTTATAGGTTGGGGTTTAATCCCGGACCTACCCCCCCCTCAACCCCTCGCCCCCTCGCGGGAGGATCGGGAAATGACTCCTCGACGCACAGACCGGCGCAAGCGCCATCCCATCCGGCGACTCGCGGCAACAGCCGTTGTCGGGCTCCTCGATCCTGGCTCGGCGTTTGGCCAAAACCCCGAAGTGATCGCGACCTACCAGGGGCTGGATGGTCGGGCGAATTTCGCCTTTAAGCTGAAGGATCAAAGCCACACTCGCCCGGTCGGGTTGCTCAACTGGGTCATCCCGGACGATCAGTTCAGTACGGCCGGGCTGCCTCGAACCTTCCCCGCCTTCTGCGCCGAGCCTCTCGTTGGCGTCACGGCAGGAAACACCTACCGGTTCGATCTTCAGAACCCGGAAGACCCAGCTGCGTATGGGTTGCCCAACACCGAAGCCGGGCAAAAAGAAGCAAAACTCCGCGGCGTCTACATCCGCGAGTTATTTGGCCGCTACT
The DNA here is from genome assembly GCA_003136315.1 of Gemmataceae bacterium. Classification (GTDB taxonomy): domain Bacteria; phylum Planctomycetota; class Planctomycetia; order Gemmatales; family Gemmataceae; genus Urbifossiella. Next base: position 17,289 of record PLDW01000112.1, read on the forward strand.
ATCTGACCTCTGTCAACGCGACCACACCCGACGCTGCGCGTGCTTTCCAGGTCGCTCTGTGGGAGATCGCGTTTGAGACCCAGTTGCCGGCCGACCTCGATCCGGCCGCAGCAAAGTTCAACCTGTTCAACGGAACGTTCCAGGCGGACTATCCGAACCCGGGCCAGGCCCCGACGTTCGTTTCCACCGCCCAGACCTACCTCACCGGTCTGACCGGAAATGACACACTCTTTTATGGCCCGGGACTGGCCGGATACGAACTCGTCCGTTTGAATGGGCTCCCCAACGCGGCGGGTGTGGTGGCCCAAGACCAGTACGCTCTGCGAATGGCGCTTGGCGGAGCCGCGCTCGGCCCAGCAGGAACCACGGCGGGCGGTCTCGCAGGTGGGATTGGAGGACTCGGTGGCGGCATCGGTGGCGGTGGCGGCGGGTTCGGCGGCATCGGTTTTGGGGGAGTCGCTCCGGCACTCGCGGGAATCGGAGCGGGAGGGGGGTCAGGTTCCTCGTCACCACCCACCACGACCACCTCGTCAAGCCCACCAACCTCACCGCCCACCACAACCACCGGGGGAAGCCCCCCGACCTCTCCGCCCACCAACACAATCCCCCCAACCTCGCCGCCACCCCCTGGGCTGCCACCTGGGCCGCCTCCCCCACCTCCGATGCAATTCGTGCCCCCAACGAATCCGGTGCCGGGTCCGTCCGGGGTAATTCTCGGAGGAATCGCCGCGATGGCTCTCGCCGGGCGCAGGAGTCTGAAGCGAGTCTTCAGCCCCAAGTAGTGAGAGAGTCACTGGTTGCACCCAATTGAGTTTCGCCCGAGAGGACCAAGTTGCCCGTCAGTTTGTGGATCTCTCCTCCACAAGCTGGCTTCAAGAAGACTTGATGCTCCTCTCCGCAGATTCGGAGTTTTGAGACCCGTCGCACGAACTCCTCCCATTTTCTCACCGACCCCCCATCACAACTGGAATTCCCTCTCGCAACGTGCAGGCGGTTGCCGATGATTTACAGGTGGTAAGCGGTTCGGTTGAGCCCGTAACTGCGGTACGAATTATGATTCGGAATCACGTTTCGGACTTTTCTTCGGCCAGTTCGAGAGCTAACTTCAATCCCTAAGCTTTCGGGGTATCCCCTCATACCCCACCCAGCACCCTCGCGCCGTCCGCGGGAGGTCCATGTGGACCACGTTTGTAATTACAACAGATTATCATTCGTTCTCTATTGTGTTGTCACCGTTCTGGCATGTGGCTCCTTCGTTACCCAGGTAAAAGGGCAATCACCCCCCCAGATTTCCGCCACCTACCGCGGTTTGACCCCAACCACGCCCGCAAACGATGGCCTGCCAGCCATGTTCCGTTATCGCTGGGTGGAACGGGACAAGTGGGTCGAGCGGGTTGCGGGGGTTGTACCGGGCATCCCGAACAACGAGCCGTCGGTTGGCATCCTCAACTGGGATGTCCCATCATCGGAGTTCACCACAGCGGGACTGGACCGGACCTTTCGGACCTATTGTGCTGAGGCACCAATCGGGGTCACCTCCGGGAAGACCTATCGGTTCCAGGTCCAATCACCGAGTCTACCTGAGGCCTTTGGCCTCCCTGAGACGCCTGATGGTCGGGCCGAAGCTGTTCGACGAGCCAGCTATATTCGGGAACTCTATGGCCGCTATTACCTGACCTCCTTGGACGACCCCAATGCGACCCGGTCCTTCCAGGTCGCTCTTTGGGAGATCATTCACGAGACCCAGCTTCCCCCCGCGAAGGCTGCCCCGTTCGATCTGACGACCGGGAATTTTCAGGCCGACTACGCCAATTTGGCCGCGGCTCCGAGCTTTGTTCGACAGGCTCAGGACTATCTGAAAAGCTTGACCGGTAACGAAAATCTGTTCTACGACAACCCGGGCCTGGCCGGGATGGAATTGATCCGCTTGAAGGGACTGGCCGGAGCAGGCGCGGGAGACATTGCAGCCCAGTCTCAGTTCGCGCTCCAATCAGTGCAAGCATCAGCCAGTAACAACGCAGTTGCAACGGCCGGGTCGGGTGTGACGAGCGGACTCGGTGGTTCTGGATCGGGAGGGCCGGGTGGCGGCAGTCCCTCACTTGGCGGTGTGCCGACGGGGTTTGGTCCTGGAGCTGGGTTTGGTGGGGTGGGGAGCCCAGGGACGACCGGAGGGTCCTCGACAACGGGAACCTCGACTGGGGCCGGTTCGACCACTGAACCCACAACCACGAGTTCAACACCGTTTCAGCCACCCACAACATCAAGTAACGACCCCCCGATTAACCAACCGCCGAACAACTCCGTTTTACCGGCGATTGACCAATTACCGCCGACACCTCCGCAGACCAGTCCGGTCCCGGCCCCCGCGGGGGTCGTTCTTGGGCTCGTCGCCTGGGGAATTGTGGCTGGTCGCCGGAGCCTGGGCCGGGTGGCCAGGTCGAAGTAACTTCACGCGGGGACTTTCCGCGGGCGGCTGGCATGGTAAGATGCCGGCCGCCTCTTCGTTTTCCGTCCCCGCCTCCACTTACATGAAAGGATCGAACGGATGGCCAAGTCGAAATCAACCCTCGCCATCACTCGGGATCAGTTCCGCTCGGATGCCAAACCGCTGCCTGTTGTGATCAACGGGAAGGAACTGGTGGCAATGGCAAAGGAGTTCTCCACGGGATCGCTTGGGTGGAACATCAACGACAAACTCCAGGTGGAAGTCGGCGGCCACATCGTGACTGTCCAGGTTGGGCTCAACCTGACGATCATCGGTAGCAAGGATCTGCCTGGTTCACCCGTAGCGGCGACCGCAGCTTCTCCACCACCCCCGGCAACTGCAACCGGCGATGTCTCGACCGGGGGTGGGCAGGCCGATTTCTGATTTCTCCCGACGAGGACACATCGTGGACGTTGTCGAGTATCGCGGCTGGAAGAACAACCTCCGGCTGAGCAACAACGACGTGGAACTGATTGTCACCCTGGATGTTGGACCCCGGGTGATCGCCTACCGCCTCCCGGGCGGGTTCAACGTGATGAAAAATTACGAAGCCCAGATGGGAGGCACCGGGGAAACGGAATGGCAGATCCGCGGCGGGCACCGATTCTGGCTCGCTCCGGAGGATCTCAGCCGGACCTACTACCCGGACAACCGACCGGTTGCGTATGAGTCGATCGGTCCTGAGACAGCGCGGATCGTCGCTCCGCCCGAGGATGAGTATGGTGTCCAGAAGACAATGGAATTGCGACTTGCCAGCACCGGAACCCGTGTGGATGTCAAGTTGACGGTGACGAACACCGGGCGAGAGCCAACCGAACTTGCACCGTGGGGGCCGACAGTGATGGCCCCTGGCGGGGTAGAGGTGATCCCCCTTCCACCCAAGGCCCCGCACCCAGGGAACCCAAAGAACGCACAGTCCGCTGCCGATTTCGGCCCAAACCAGGAGTTGATCCTCTGGCCCTATTTCGATTTCGCCGACACTCGCTGGACCTTTGGGAGCCGGTATCTCTTCCTCCGCCAGGATGTGAACAAGGGGCCGACGAAAATCGGGCTGGCACACCGAATGGGATGGGTCGCCTACCTGAACTCCGGTGTTCTCTTTGTGAAGCGGTTCGACTATCGAGAGGGTGCCTTATATCCCGACCGGGGAACCCGGTATCAGACCTTCACCTACCAGGAAATGCTGGAGATGGAGACGGTCGGAGAATTGGTGACGCTCTCGCCCGGCGGGTCGGCCGAGTTGTCCGAATCGTGGGAACTCTACGGTCACGTCCCACCGATTCGGTCGGAAGAAGATGTCGACCGGATCATCCTCCCGCTGATTAATAATAGTTTAAAGTTTAAAGTTTAAGAGTTTAAAGTGGATAATATGTTTTGATCCAAGAGTAAAACATATGGCTACATTCACGGTGACCTTCCCGAGATCACGCTTTAAACTCTTAGCTTTAAACTCTTAAACTCTTAAACTTTAAACTTCTAAAAATCGATGCTTCACGCGATGATCATGGCCGGTGGCGGAGGAACCCGATTCTGGCCCCGCAGCCGTGAGCGGCGGCCGAAACAGTTCCTCTCGTTTTCTGGGGACCGCACCCTCCTCCAGGAGACCGTCGACCGGATCTCTGCCCAGATTCCGCCGGAACGGACGTGGGTGCTGACTGCTGAACCCTACCGCGCAGCGACAGCCGAACAACTGCCCGAACTTCTGTCCGAGCATGTCGTCGGTGAGCCGGCTCGGCGCGACACGGCCCCCTGCATCGGGCTTGGGGCTGCCTTGATTGCCAGGGACGACCCGGACGCGACGATCATCGTCATGCCCGCCGATCACCTGATTGAGCCGGTCCAGGAATTCCACCGGGCGGTTCATGCGGCCGAGCAATTCGCCGCGGAGTTCCCAACCTCGCTCCTCACCTTCGGCATTCCCCCGAATTACCCATCCATCGGATACGGATACATCAAATTCGCCGAGCAGGTGGCCATCCGACAGGGGGTGCCGGTGTCCCGGGTCACGGAGTTTGTCGAGAAGCCCGACGAACAGACGGCCGAGCAATATGTGGCAAGTGGGCAGTACTTCTGGAACAGCGGGATATTTGTCTGGAAGCCGGCCACGGTGTTGGGTGAGTTGAGGGCCAATAAGCCGGAACTCTACCAGATCGTGATGCGAATTGCCGACGCCTGGGACACCCCGCGAGGGCCAGAGGTGTTCCGGACCGAATACGAGAAGGCCGAGAAGATCAGCATCGATTACGCAGTGATGCAGGATGCGGGGAAAGCCGGCAAAGTGTTGGTGATGCACGCACCCTACCAGTGGGACGACGTGGGGAGTTGGCTCGCCCTGGAACGTCGTAATCCCCAGGATCCGCAGCGAAACACCGTTCAGGGTCTGCACTGCGGCGTGACCACGAGTGGGTGTGTGATCGTCTCGGACGGTGACCACCTGATTGGAACCATTGGGGTGAAAGATCTGATCATCATTCAAAACGGAAACGCCACCCTGGTCGCCACCCGAGAGAACGAGGGCGAAGTGAAGAAACTGGTGGACGAAATCAAGGCGAAGGGCCTGGGGCGGTTTCTATGAGTGAAGAACCGACTCCCTCAACGGCAGGCCCAATTGGCCAGGGAGGAGAAGATCCCTCGGCGGCTGGCCCCACCTCCGGGGCCGGTGAAAGAACCTTCCCCTCCCACGGCCGACTCCTGGGTGTCGACTTTGGCACTGTCCGCGTCGGTCTGGCCATTTCCGACCCGGACCGGGTGATCTCCTCCCCACTCGACACTTACACCCGAAAGGGCGAAGCCGCTGATGGCACCTTTTTTGCCAGGTTGATAGTGGCCGAACGGATCGCTGCGCTGGTGGTCGGGTTGCCCCTCCACACGGGCGGCGAGGAAGGGAAGAAGGCCGCCGAAGCCCGGCGATTCGGGGCCTGGCTTGCGGTTGTGACAGGGCTTCCAGTCGTATTTTGGGATGAGCGATTCACCACAGCCGTCGCCGAAGACGCTCTGCGGGCTGCTGGGCTCAACCCTCGGAAACGCAAGGAGCGCCGGGATCGGGTCGCCGCCCAACTGATCCTCCAGGGGTTCATCGAGGCGGGTTGCCCGGCTGATGGCACCCCGTCAGGTCCACTTCCGCCAGACGATGCGATGTCGAGTTGAGCGTTTATTGATGTTTAACTTCCAGCTCAGGAATAAGTTAGGTCACGATGCCAAGTCGGAATTGAAACTCGTCACAACCCGCCTAAACTACCCCCGTCGTCATTCCGGACCCGGTCGCCCCGCTCCGCGGGCACTCGCCCGACCGCCCGGCAGTTCCCGTGAGGTTCCGGTATGCCTGTGCGATCGATCCGGACGTACACTGTTCTGCCTTGCCTGCCCGAACGACTTCATACTCTTCAGACGCTTGCGTACAACCTTTGGTGGTGTTGGAACGCGGATGCAGTCGCCCTGTTCCGTCGCATTAACCCCGATCTCTTTGAAGCCCTCGACCACAGTCCCATCCGCCTCCTGGGCGCGACGGAACAGAAACGGTTCGAGCAACTCGAACAGGACGATGGTTTCCTCGCCCACATGGACAGGGTGGCTGCCGCTCTCGATCACTATCTCAGCGCCCGGACCTGGTTCCACGAGACATTCCTCGGACGTGCCGAGTCGAGTCGGCTTGTCGACCCGACTAACCTGATCGAGGGTGACATCCGGGTTGCCTACTTCTCGGCAGAGTTCGGCATCCACGAAAGCGTACCGGTCTATTCCGGAGGCCTTGGGGTGCTGGCGGGCGACCACCTGAAAAGCGCCAGCGATCTGGGCATCCCGCTCGTCGGGGTCAGCCTGATGTACCGGGAGGGGTATTTCCGTCAGTACCTGAACGTCGATGGGTGGCAGCAGGAGCGTTACCCCGAAAACGACTTCTTCACGCTCCCCCTGGTTCTTGAGGAGAACTCAGACGGGTCGCCTATGCTGGTGACGGTCCCACTCCCTGGGCGGGAAGTGCGAATACGAGTGTGGCGGGTGCAGGTCGGTCGAGTGCCGCTCTATCTCCTCGACGCCAACATCGCCGAGAACCGACAGGAAGACCGGGGGATCACCGCTCAGTTGTACGGTGGGGACCAGCACACCCGCATCCAGCAGGAGATCATCCTCGGAATTGGTGGCATCCGGGCTCTCAAGGCACTCGGGAAAATGCCAACTGTGTGCCACATGAACGAGGGGCACTCGGCGTTCTGCGGCCTGGAGCGTGTGCGGATGATGATGGAGGAGCATCGCCTCGACTTTGCCTCCGCGGCCGAGGCGGTCAAGGCCGGAACCTGCTTTACCACCCACACTCCCGTTCCGGCCGGGAACGATGCCTTCCCGATCCAGATGATCGAGCAATATCTCGGGGAATATCTGCACGGGATGGGTGTGGACCGCAACACCCTGACCACACTGGGTCGCCAGCACCCGCGCAACGAGGGCGAGCCATTCGGGATGACAGTCCTGGCGCTGAGGATGGCGAACACCAGCAACGGGGTGAGCAAGCTCCACGGCAGTGTGTCGCGGAAGATGTGGCACGAGATCTGGCCGGGCCTCCCTACCGCCGAGGTGCCGATCACTTCCATCACCAACGGTGTCCACACCCAGAGCTGGCTGTCCCCTGAAATTGGGCAACTTTATGACCGTTATCTCGGCGTCCAGTGGGAGGAGAAGCCAACCGAATTTGCCATCTGGAAACGGGTCGAGCAAATCCCGGACGCCGAACTTTGGCGGACTCACGAGCGCGGCCGGGAGCGCTTGGTTGCCTTCGCACGGCAGCGGTTGCGCGCCCAGCTCAAGCGTCGGGGTTCACCCCCGAGTGAGGTCGAGGCAGCCGACGAGGTGCTCGATCCAGACGCCTTGACGATCGGTTTCGCCCGCCGATTCGCAACCTACAAGCGAGGCGATCTGATCTTCCGTAACCCGGACCGGATCAAGGCTCTACTGAATGACTCAAAGCGACCGGTCCAGATCATCTTCAGCGGTAAAGCGCACCCGAAGGATCAGGGCGGGAAAGAGTTGATCGCCCGGGTGGTGCAGATGGCCCGACGTCCGGAGTTTCGCCGCCATGTCGTGTTCCTGGAGGACTACGACATGAACGTCGCCCGGCATCTGGTTCAAGGAGTCGATGTCTGGTTGAATAATCCCCGACGCCCGCTTGAAGCGTCGGGCACAAGCGGGATGAAAGTTCCGTGTAACGGCGGGCTCAACCTCTCGATCCTGGATGGCTGGTGGGTGGAGGGATACGACGGGGACAATGGATGGGTGATTGGGGCCGGTGAGGAGTACACCGACCTCGGCTATCAGGACGACGTGGAGAGCCGGGCCCTCTACGACCTGATCGAGCAGGATATTGCGCCACTATTCTATACACGGGGGAACGACGGGCTCCCCCGAGGTTGGATCCGTCGCATGAAACGCTCGATCATGACCCTGGTTCCGGTGTTCAACACCAACAGGATGGTCGAGGAATACACAGAACGGTGTTACCTCCCCAGTCACCATCGGTATGCCCGGCTGATGGCAAACCGCTTGACCGCAGCGAAGGACTTGGCGGCATGGCGACGGAAGATGTCGGCCGACTGGGGACAGATCCGGATCGAGTCGGTGGACGCCCCGGCCGGGGAGATGCACAAGGTGGGCGGCGTGTTCCCCGTCGAGGTCCGAGTGAACCTGGGCACGTTGACTCCGGATGATGTCGAGGTGCAACTCTGCCACGGCGTGCTGGATGCCATGGGGGAGATCGCCGACCCCCATGCGCTGGCCCTGCACCCCGAGAGTCCGTTCTCAGCGAACGGCACTCCCCGAATCCTCACCTTTGCGGGCAAAGTGCCATGCCTCGCCAGTGGGCAGTTCGGCTTCAGCGTCCGGGTTCTCCCGAAGCACCCCCACCTGCCCCACCCGTTCGAGCCTGGCCTGGTCACGTGGGGATGATGCGAGCGATAGGCTCTGCCCGCGGAATGTCGGATGGTGCTGGAGAACGCCTGACCAGACTCCATCAACTCACTGTGACGGACTTCTCGCGTAACAACTTGTCGATCACAGCCAGTTTCCGGTGGATGTGGAGGACATTCTTCAACTCAATCGCTGGGGTGGTGTGAATACTCGACCGGATCTCCAGATCCCCGGCTCCCAGCCCCAGAACCCAGTGACGGAACGCATCGCTCCGCTTCTTCTCCACGGTGGCCCCCTCGGCTGGAGTCACCACTTCGCTGTCACCGACCTCCAGGACGTACCGGATCTGGCCTCGACCAAAGATGACGTAGTGCTGCTTATCGTAGAAACAGATCACAGCGATCCAGGCCAGAAGCAGCGGGATACCGACGCACAGATACCCAGCCGCGTTGATCCGAATCTCTAGACCTCCCAGAAACCCGAGGATCGGCCCCCACCAGCCTAACCAGGCGAAGAGCACGGCCACGGCGATCAGTGATATGGCCGCGACAACCGACACCATCCCCCGGAACAGCACGGTGCTGGAGACAGCAACCGCAAGAAGGGTAATCACGAAGATTGCGCCTGGGACGTTGGTGTCACTGACCGTCACGCCTCCGGAGCGATCCCCTTCAGCGTATGACACAATGGCCAGGATGAACGAGATGAGCCAGACCGGCCACCAGTACACGAGACTCGAGTGGCCATATATGACGATCTGGTTCGCCTCCTCTTTCGGCTTGGATGGGAGAACATTGTACACAGCGACGGGACCTGGCGGGGCTGCCGTGGGAGTCGTGGGTGCCGTGGGAGTCGTGGGAGTCGTGGGAGTCGTGGGTGCTGTGGACATTGTCGTTCTCTGGAATGGCTGGCAGTTATCCCTCCACGATGTGGGGGGAGTGGGACTAAGAACCCGCAGGACATTTGGTATGTTGGCTTCTCAGGGAATGAATCACTCTTTGGATGCAAAGAACTCCCGTGCCTGAGCCAGCAACTGGCCCTCGGTGAGGTGATGACTGTCGACCACAATCGTGCCGACGATGTGATCGGCGACATCGCGATGGTGGTGCTTCAATTCGGCGACCAACTGATCCATCGCACTGCTTTCACCGGTACCGCTGCCGAAGATCAGGATTCGCTCCGCACCCCGCAAGGTTTTGGCAATCGCTTCGTAATCACTTTTCCGCTCCGGCTTCCGTTTGCCATCGGATTCTTCGTTCTGGGTGTGCAGGTGCCGACGATAGCCATACGGGTCGTACGGAACCAGATGCTGCGGAATGGAACCGTTCATCTCGGTGCGGTAGACCTTCGCCTCGTGGTGATCAATGATGACCAACAGGGGAACGCCTGGCCCAACCAGTGTGGGGCTGACTTCCGCGGCCGACTCCTCCAGAAAGCGGCGAATCGCCAGCAAGTCTTCCACTGTGGCGATGTCCTTGTGTTTCGGAACATGCAAGAATGCGACCCGTCCATTCCGAATCACCTGGATGGAGCCACTGGCCTCGTCAGTCACTTCTCCCAGAGAAGCGAGCAGCGATCGCACATCGTGCCATTCCAGGTTGTGCGCTGCTGGATGACGGAAGATCGCCTCATACGTGTGTCGGTGACGCCCATTCAAGTGGGGTGGGGCCTGGAGCCGGCCTTGAGTCGTCATGGTGTTGCCCTCGAAATTGGATTCGGTACGCCGCACTCAGAGAGACTGATCAACCGCGACCGGGGACTCGTGCCTGCGTGCCGGGGCGCTGCTGGAGTGCCACCATCCGCCCCCAGGTTTCCCGCTCGCCTGGAGGGCTCCCAGTTGGCGGATGTAAAGGATCAGAAGGGTCAGCGGTCCCAGCAAAAGGCCGGCTATCCCCCAGAGGATCTGTCCGAGTTGACTGAACCTCAATTCCATCGCCCACTTGGCTGATATGATGCCGCAAATCAACGCAAGAATTCCTAAGTTGATATGCACGTGTTCCATAGCTTTTGCTTTTCTGTCTTCGGTAAGCGAAAACAGGGGGCATGATGACCCGCGCTGGTTCATCACTCCCCAGTTTTGATCACAGTTGCTGAAACGATGAATCGAATCGACATCTGCTAGATCAGTCCATTTCTTGGAGATCTTGATAAATTGCGGAACTATACGCCAACGGTTTCCGATTCGGCATGGACCGTCGCTGACATCGCCTGAGTCTGCTGAAGGAGCTCCCTGGCGTGCTCCACGTCATCGGCTGTTCCGTGCGCCACCAGGAGGAGTTTGCCGTTCTTTACCTCAGTCTCGTATTGCACGATCGTGTTCCTCGGAATACCCAGGCTGGCCAGCCCGGCACCGAGAGCACTGAGGCCGCCCACGATGACAGCCCCTTCGAGAGCGCCCACAATCCAGCTCACCAGTGGGCCAGCCACGAGCAACGGGCCAATACCTGGAACCCAGAAAAACGCGGAGCCGAACAGGAGCCCCCAGAATCCGCCCCACAACGCCCCCCGCGTACCCCAGTACGTCATGCGATCGCACGCGTTGTAATAGCCGACGACGTGCTCCTCCGTGTGATAATCCTTGCCAACGATCGATAGATTCTTCATATTGAATCCATCTTTCTCCAGCTCGCGGATGGCGCTGTCGACCTGCTCGTGCGTCTCAAAGACAGCGACGACGGAGTTTGTGTTCGATACCATCGGATTCTGACCTCGTGTTGTCGAGTTCCATGCATCCCTCGCCAGAAGCACATGCTCTGCGGCAAGGGGTTCGGCACTTTCCGAACCCCGTGGGCCGACTGATCGCTGGCCCACGGCTTTGATCGGGACGACGACTACGCCTTGTGGCCAGCCGCCGGGATGTGCTTCCCGGAGTCAACCGCCGTCGCCACGTTCTTGTCATCCTTGTGTGTTGTCACGCGGACATGCGTCCCGGCCTTCAGATCCCCGGCCTTGCTCGCTTGCCCGTCGCAGGTCACCTTGGCGTCCTTGGCCATTGTGTGGCAGTGCTGCTTGCCTTCGCTGCAGGTCGTGGTGAGCTGGTCGCCGGTAACGCTCACAACCTTGCCGTCGTGCGTCTTCGCAGTTTTGTCCGACATCATTGTCTCCTTGGCTTAAGATGGAACCTGGACTTTCGGGGGGATGCCCCCGCAGCAACCTGTCCCCCCCACCTACGAGGGATGACGGCGAGTTGCCTCGCCATCGCTGGGCATTGTCGACCCCAGGGGTCAACTTCGGCTGTTCATCACTCTGGATCGCGATGGATCGATCCTGGCCCCGAAGCGGTCGTCGACTACTTCTTGGCGACGGTGAACTTGAACTCGTGGCTGGCGTCGACCCCCTTCTTCGGGTGCCCCGTCGCCGTGACGGCGAAGTCACCCAGGCCAGCGTCGTCGGCAGCCTTGAGGACGAACTTGGCGTCCGCCTCCCCAGGCTTGACGACTGCTGAGGCGGGTTCGACCGTGATGCCCTTTGGCAAACCGTCGATCTTGACGGTCACCTCCTGGTCGAACCGCTTTTCCCGGTTGATGGCGATCGAGACGGCTTTGGCTTCCCCCTGCTTGAGGCCAGTTGTCCAGAACGGCATGCTCAGAGTGAATGAGTCCTTCTTGGCGACCGTGATCTTGAAGGTGTTGATCGCATCGCCCCCCTTCGCCGGGTGGCCGACCACCTTGACCGTGAAATCCCCCGGCGTGGCATCATCGCTGGCCGTCAGGGTGAACTTGACGTCGCTTCCCCCACTCTTGATAACGGGTCCACTGGGGTCGAGGGTGACGCCCTTCGGCAGATCATCGAGCGTGATCGCGACGTCCTGGTCGAAGTTCGTGCCCCGCTTGATCCCGATCGTGCCCTTCTCGGCATCCCCTTGCTTGATGGACATCGAGGATGTGGTGAGGTTGAACGTGTTGTCGGCCTCGCCGTACAGAGGCGGCTTGACCCCCTTGTCGGTTGCCCCGGGGCCGCCTGCGGAACCGGACCGGTCGCACCCTGCGAGCATGAGGATGGCAAGGGCACTGGCCCCGGCCGTGAATCGGGCCATAAGGCCGTGAATCGTGGTCATTACGTGATGTCCTATCTGGAAGGAGTCTCCCACCTGTCGCCCGGGACGTCCGGGGCGGATGGGAGACATTGGAACGAATACCGTCGTCATTCGCTGGACTGACGGGAGGCGATCTGCGGCAGAACTGAAAGGAATGTTAACCCACGATCGGCCCGGCCACTGTCAGGAGTTGTTCCCTTCTCGTGAGAGGATTCACCTGACTGGATGGCTGTCCCCCTCAGCGGTTGTCCCAGCCGGCAAGGATCCGCTCAAGCTCCTCCTTGTGCCGGGTCTCGTCGGCGACCTGATTCTCCAGTCCCACCTTCAGGCCGATCTCTCCAAGCTCCTCAGCCTGCTTGATCCGCCTCGTATAGCCTGTGATGGCCTCGCCTTCGGCTGCCAGGGCTTCATCGAGCATCTCCCGCGGCTCACTTGCAGGGGAGACTGGCCGGGGTTGTGTGGTTGGCTCGCCGCCAAGCGCAGCGATCTTGTCCGCCAGGTACTGAGCGTGCCCCAGTTCATCGACTACTTCGGCCAGGAAGAGCGATCGGAGTTCCCGGCGGTAGGGTCCAGTCAGCGTGGCCGAGTAGTGGGTGTACATCAGTATCGCCTGGTACTCGCCTGCCAGGTCGCGGTTGAGACCCTCGACCAACTCTTCTCGGGTAACGGCTGCCGCAGTGGCCACACTGCTAACCTCCCTCGGTGTTCGCACGAGATTGCTCACGGTCATCAGTTCCTCCAAGTTGGGGTGACTGTTCTTCGCCAAATGGCCCGATCGTTGCGGGACGGAAGGGCCACGGCCATGCGCAGCGTCGGGCGATCAGTGCTGAGCACGTTCCGGGCCATTTGGCCCGGGAATATCTGGATTCCGGTCAGCGACTGCTAGACCGAATTAGTATCGCAGAATGCCGGGTGTTATCGGACGGGTGATCAGGCAGGAATGCGTCAGGGAAAGTGGGAGAATTGCGATCAGGAGGTGTGGCCCAGCGCGTCAGGTTGCTTCCCGACGGCTGTCATCGTCGATTTGGCCACATGAGACTCAAAAACCAAGCTAAACGTGACACGTCTCGCCTGCCGCGACAACATCGCCCTGGTTCCCACGCTCCGCACTCTCCATTACCCATAACGTCTGCATTGGAGCCCAGAGCAAACTCTCCAGGTTTCCTACAGCCGTGGGCATGGAACCCGGCGCACCCTGGGTCAGCTGTTGATACCGCAGCGCTTCCCCAGGGTGGCGCTGACCCTGGCCTTTTCTATACAGTCCGTCCGAAGTAAGAACAAAAAAATCGGCAATTATTCTCAATGATACAGATGCATTCGCTGCTCGGGTCGCCCTCCGTGGCAGCCCAGCCTTGGTACTACCAACTCCTGTCCCTGATGGTGGGAATCTTTCTACTTTCGCTGGTCCTAATACTGGAGTACAATCCGCGGCAGGGGCTTGTGTCCGCGTCGATCCAACCAGGATCGTACGAGAATTGCCAGAACGATCAGGATATGAAGAATGACCGCTAGATACAGCCAGGTGGTCCGCTCCAGCTTGAATCGGGCGAGTTCCTCTTTCTCCTCAAAGTCGATCAGAACGGGATCCGACGGGCTCGTGGTCTTGTTCTTCTCCTCGCTCGCGGTCTTACGCTTTTCCTCAAACTTTTTACTCACAGCTTTTTGCATTGCTCCTTCCAGACCAAATCCGCTCGAAACCTGGATCACCAGACAGAGGAGAGCGACAGTGGCCAGACCGGCGATGATCGCGATGCGGTGGGGCCAGACGACTGCAACCCAATGAAGTTGTTTGGGCAGGTGATGGGGGTCCAGCGTGGCGACAATTCGCTCGGCCCAGGCAACGGCAGTCGCCAGGAGCAAGGCGAGCAGGTAGGGGAGCATGATCCAGTCCCCCCGCACATGATCCACGACTCCCTCAGGCCACGCGGACTGTGGGTTCGCCGCCCCGGCGCTTTTGACCAACTTCTCCTGCTCCAGGTTTCTGGACACGCTGCCGATCAACGCACGCCAGGCGTTCTGCGTGTACACCGGGGAGCCGGCTGAGTACGCCCCAATCCAGTCGAACACAGACAATACAAGGATCAAGGTGAGGCAAATCGCCGGAACCCAGGCCATCACCCGTGGGGAGATTGTGATCCCGTGCGAGCGGGTGTATCCGTCGCCGAGCAGGAGCTGTGTGAGCGGGTCCGGATGAGTATTCGGTGACGGGTAGACCGGCGGGACCAGGCCAGGCGGGGGCGGGGGGCGGTCGTTCGGGGCAGGTGACATCGTCGCGGGCTCCGAAATGACGGATGTGGTGGGGCTGGGGGCCGAAGGGGGGACCGGCAGGACAGGGGGCGGCGGCGCGGCCACCACCGGGTTGTAACGGACCGGGACCGGAAATGGCTTCTGGCACTCAGGGCAAGGAATCTCGGTCCCAGCCACATCATCCGGGACCGAGACGGATTTCATGCAGTTCGGGCAGAGCAACTTGATCACAGGCAACATCTCGTGAAGTTCACCAGCGGGCTTCCAACTCCCGGAACACGGCCGGGAGAGAGTCGGGAAGGTCGGCAGAGGTCAGTCCGGTCTGGCCGAGTTCGGTTGCTGCGAGATCCCCGGCCCGGCCGTGGACCCACGCCCCCAGAATGGCCGCCTCGAATGGGGAGAGGTGTTGTCCAAGGAGCGCAGCGATCACGCCAGTGAGGACATCACCGCTTCCACCCGTCGCCATTCCTGGGTTGCCAGTTGAGTTCTGGTAGACCCGGCGACCATCGGTGACCACCGTCCCGGACCCTTTCAGGAGCAAGACGACCCCGAAGCGGGCCGCAAATTCGACCGCCAGCGTCTCGCGGTGGGCATGAATTTGCGACATCGAAGCCCCGGAGAGCCGGGCGAACTCTCCGGGGTGGGGGGTCAGGATCAGGGGGATCGGCCGGGTCTTGAACTCGTCGGTGAATGGTGCCAGGGCGTTGAGTCCATCGGCATCAATCACGATTGGAGTGCGAGGCAACCCCTGGACCACTTCCCGGATCAGGCAGGCGGCATCGGGTGTGTGCCCCAAACCCGGTCCGATGGCCACAACCGTCGCCGCCCGCCCCCATTCGATCACGTCGGCTGCGGCCCCCTCGCTAAGCGCCCCGTCCGCGTGCTGGCGTATGCCAAGGGTCATGTAACACGGGTGCCCGGCCGCGACCACCGATTGCACAGATTGCGGGCAGGCCACCCGAACCAGACCGGCTCCGGCCCGCAGCGCGGCCCGACCGCAGAGGATCGCTGCCCCGGCCATCCCCCGACTGCCGGCAACGATCAGCACCGTCCCATAACTTCCCTTGTGACCATCGGTTGCTCGTTGGCCCCAGTGCGGCAATTCGTCGATCGGAGTGACATTCACAGCGGCCATCCGTTACCCCCTTGGTCCGCGGTCCATGCAGGGGTTATACCTACTGAGTCCGTGGTCGGTAACCTGCACACGAGCGGCAGATGAGGTCTCCATAATCTGGGAAGGCCGCGACTCAGCCAACAGTCCACTCACGGGAGGGGCAGTTGGGGGGCTACAACCGGGTCATGATGGTCTGCATCCGCGTCTCGACGTCTTCGGGGGACAGGTTGCACACCCGCGTTACGAGTTGTCGGCCATGAAAGCCGGCTGCGGAGTCCACGAACTTGCCATCGTTCCAGTAGCCGGCAACTGGCGTGTGGGTCGGTGGTTCCAACTCGGGAATCGCTCGACTCAACTCGTCCAGAGTCTGGCCCGAATCGACATCGAAGACGTCCACCCAAATCCCGTTCGCGGGGGCTTCCTCGATCTGGTCCAGGAGGTTCATGTCGTAACCCGACCATGTCGCCACGCCGATCAGAAGCCTCGGCCCCTGCTCGGGAATCGGTTGCCCGGATGACCAGAGGTGCAGCTTCGGGCTCTGCTCGACGAACCCCGGGAACAGGGCTCTCCGCCGGTCCGGGACGAACGTATCCCCCGTCCGCCGGGTCGATTGCCGGAAGAGGTCGTGAAACGTGTTCATGGCTTCGTGTAATACAGCATCCATGCACCACCCGGCTCAGGAACCCCAGGGCGTTGTTTTGGGCCAAGAAATCTTACCTTTTCAGGGTGAAGAAGGTCAGATCACAGCCTCCAAATTGGTGGGTTTTCGACGGACCCAAAGCGTTGCCCTGGGCTGAGTGATCTCAGCCTTTCAGGCTGAATACCCATCAACGTGGAGGCTACGGTCCGATCGTCTTCACCCTGAAGGCCACCCAGAGCGTTGCCCCGCCCTGGGTTCGGTGGCCAACGCCCTGGGTTCGGGATCGACTCTCTGCCCTCACGCATCTAACCCAGAGAACGCTCCTGGTCGAGGTCTGGAATCCGAAACCAATCGGTTACACCCTTTGGCGTTAGCCCACATAGACCCCGTAAGCGTTGGTCGGGTCGTTCGGATTGAGTTGGATCGGCGTACCAGACATGCCTGTGAACCCCAGAACGGACACATCGTCGCCGGAGCCGTTGCCGACGAGCAACTCGTCCGGCGTCCCGCCTGCCCCACGTAACACCCCCAGACGCACTCCCCCGAGGTTTGTTGTGGGTCCGGCCAGGAAATTCCCGAGATCCGAGCCGGTGAGTGGATCGTAGACGTGATACACCGGCTGGCCGCTGACCGCCCCCACGATCACCTGATCCGACCCCGTCCCGGCAAGGTCCGCTGCAGCCACGGCCAGACCACCCTGGTCAGTCGGAGTACCTGCGTAGAACGACGTGGCCGGGGTCATCGAGCCATAGGTGAACAGCTCGACTTGCGGACCCCCACCAGTACCGGGCACGGTCACAATCGCCGATCCGATCCCGGCGAACATCCCGGTTGCCACCTCGACCCCCCCACGGAACGACGGATTGTACGCATAGAATCGCTCGGCCAGGCTGAAGTCCCCGCCGTGGAAGACCGCCACCACGGGGCCACCACCGGCCGCCGCTCCGACCACAATGTCGGCTTTCCCATCCCCCTCCAAATCAGCCGCCGAGACGGAACTGATGCCGTTGCGGAAGTTCGGATCGAAGGCAAAAAAGCTCGCCAATTCCGACCCATTCGCACCCGAGAACACCGCCACCTCCGGCCCGCCTCCCGGCCCGGCGGCGACGATGATGTCGGGGATGCCGTCGCCGTTGACATCCGCCACGGTCACCCGCACCCCACCGGTGAAGTTCGCGGCGAAGGGGAGGAACTGGTCGATCTCCTTGCCGGTGGCAGAGTCGTACACCGACACCGCCGGGGTCTGTCCTTCTCCGCGGCCAACGGCGTACACCGCCTCTCCCGACTGGAGGGGAGTCCAGGATGAGAACGGGGCCACCGCTGGCGGAGCGCCGAGAACCTGCGTCTGATACCAGTTCAGAATCTCGAGGGCTTCGAGGTTACGGACATTCTGTCCGTACTGGAGATCCGCCGGGGTGAAATTGCCCCCACCGTTTGGGGAAACGGTCACGTGCAGACCGTCTGCCTGGATGCCGTTGTTTGGCAATCCGGTGAGACTGGCCCAGGCGTTCCACAGGGGGATATTGTACTCCTGAGCGAGGTTCGCGATGGTCTGGTTCACGATCGCGACACCGGGCTCGTGGATGCCTCCCTGGTAATGCGTGTCGGGAATGGTACTGAGAACGGGCACGACACCCGAGGACGATAGTATCTGGACGAGTTCCAGGAGTTCGGAACTGAGCTTGGTTTGGCTTGTCTCCGCGATGTTATCGTTGGTTCCGATCATGATGAGGGCGATCCCGGCATCTGTGATCGACACTTCACCACTGATAAATGGCAACACACCATCCACTCTGGCCCCAGGTATGGCCGCGATGCTCCGGTGATAGAACGAGTTCAAGCCACCTGCGACCGGAGCGTCGAAGGTTGCCAGGGTGCCGAGCAAGTTCGGATAGTACTCAGCCAGACCCGAGGCAACCGGGTTGTAACCGGGTGTTCCGAGCGGGACAAGGTAGCCCGGGGCGTTGGGATTGAACTCGGCCGAGTTGCTGTCGCCGACGTCCATGAATACGTCCGTGCGACGACCCAGCGTTGCACCCAGGGTCGCGATCGCGCGAGCGTTATCCAGCGCAGCCGGATCGCTTGGAATAATCGGCAGGGTGTTGAACGCCGCGTAGGGGACATCCCGGGCTTCGAGATCTCCCACCAGAAGCATTGTGCGGGTGTGCTGTGGCATGGGTGTCACTTGCAGGGGGAGACGACTTCCTACTGCAACTGTGACCCGACTGTCGGTCTTCTTCAAACCCCTGGCCAGGGTTCTCAGCAGCCCGGGACATCCCGAGACTGACCTCGCGCCCCAACCCCGATCACACGAACGACCCCCCCGATCGGACACCAGCAGGGTCGGTATAAGTGGCAGAAACATCACCGATCGGCGAACCGGACCACGTCGGACCGTTTATCCTCCCTCTCGTCTTTTCTGGTCGGTCTTTATGGTCTTTGTGATTTCGTGGTGAATAGGAATAAGTTAAAGACAGTTCTCACTGGACGCGACAATATCCCCGCCGCTGGGTCGGGTGTGATCCCGCCACTGCGCCAAATACCAGGCAATTTGCGATAGTGTGGCCGGGATTAAGTCTTCGAAACCCCGGTCAGCAACCTCACACGTCCGATTCCAAGCAAGACCAGCCGCTGAGAACCCCTTTTACACGCGGCCTCTGTTCCGGCTTGCCAGGGTTTCGAGGACTCAACCCCGGCCACACCGCCATCTGGCGGCCCGAGCGGTTCCGCCCGATTGTGCCGGGCAGACGGCACTGGCCAACTTGAGGGATCGCGGATTTCTGACACGAGCGTTGACAAGGGTGCGCAGTAGCACAGAGTTGGGGGGGTAGTCCACCATTCCACGAACGAGCCGCATTTATGCTGCGACGCGTCCTCGGCCTTCACCCCATCGAAGCACTCGAACCCCGGGACCTGCCCGCAACCGCCTTCCAGAATTTTCCGATCATTCCCGCCGATCAGGCCGCACTCGACCACGCCCGCGCGATCGCGGCCGTCGGACAGACCGACGGCCGCCGAACCAATGCGTTCATGGACATCGGTGACAGCATCTCGCAAGAGTTTAACCCCTACCTTGACGGTGGCGTGACCGGATATTTGGCCCCCCTCGGGGCGCCCGGCTACAACCCCATCGCGTCCGGCCTGGCCGCGTCGTATCCGCAACTCCTCGGCACTCTGGCGACGTTCCAGGCCCCTGTCCCGGGCGGGACCAACTCGTTCTACCACACCAGTCTGTCCGCCGTGGCGGGGTACAACGCGAGCAACGCGCTGGCGACCTTCCCCAGCGAGTTGGCCGTCACCGACGCCGGTATCGCCCTCATCATGATCGGCACCAACAACCTGGAAGTCACGCCCCCGACCACGTTCCAGGCCGAGATTCAAACGCTTGTTCAGGGCCTGGCGGCCGACGGCGTGGTCCCTGTCCTGAGCACAATCCCGGACAATTACCGCAACAGCACATTCGAATCGTCCGTTTTCGCCCTGAACCAGGCGATCGCGAACGTGGCGGATCAGGACAACATCCCGCTGTGGAACGCCTGGCTGGGCCTGCAATCGCTGCCGAACCACGGCGTCCGGACGTTCGATGAGACTCACCTGACGGTTTCGCCCAACGGGGGTGGCAGCTTTGGCCCCACCGACCTCCTCTACGGCGAAAACCTCCGGAACCTGGAAGCCCTGCAGGTACTGAACTGGTACCAGACCCAGGTGCTTGGCAGCCCGCCGCCCGTCGCGCCGTTGCCGGGCTGGACACCGATCCAGCCCGGGGAGCAGGTGTATGCCGTCGGCCTGGGGGAAGGCCAAACACCCTCGGTTTCGATCTACGACGCCAAGACCGGCCAGGAGATCGACCGGTTCCTGGCGTTCGCCCCGTCGTTCAGCGGCGGCGTGCGGGTGGCCGTCGGCGACACGAACGGGGATGGCATCCCGGACATCATCGTCGGGGCCGGCCCGGGCGGCGGTCCCGAAGTGAGAGTGATTTCTGGGGCGGACGGGTCGACGCTGGCCAGTTTCTTCGCCTTCGACCCGTCGTTTCGAGATGGCGTGAGCAGCGTCTCGGCCGGCGACCTGACGGGGGATGGGAAGGCCGATATCGTGGTCGGAGCGGGTGTGGGCGGCGGCCCTGTGGTGGCCGTGTTCAACGGCGGCGACTACGCCCCGGTCGAGCAGTTCTTCGCCTACGCCCCGTCGTTCCGGGGTGGGGTCAGCGTGGCGGCCGGGGTGTTCGCAGGGGTCGGGCCGGGAATCGCCACCGCCCCTGGCCCCGGTGGCGGCCCGGTGGCGGAGGTGTTTGCGTTCGGGGCCACCACCCCGACCGACTCGTTCCTGGCTTCCACCACCGGGAGTGCAAGCGGGTGGGCGGTCGCAGCGGCCGACCTCACCGGAATAGGTACGGACCAGGTGATTATCGGCCCAGAGAGCGGACAGCCGGTGGTGTCGGTCGACGACCCGCAGTCCGGGACCAACCTGGGGAACATCACCGCCGGGCCGACCACGAACTCGGGTGGCGTTCGCCTGGGGGTGATCCGGGGGGTGTCCGGGGCAGGGGACACGTTACTTGTCGGGAACGGGAGCGGCGACCCCGTGGCCGTGGAAGGGTTGACCGGACTGAGTAGCACCCCCACCCTCCTTCCGCCCAACGACCCCTCCCGCGCCTACGGCGTCTACGTCGGGTAAGGACTGGTGCATCAACACGTGTCGTAATATCTGATATATTGGCCGATCTACCCCCCCAACCCCCCCTTTCGAAGGGGGGGTTGGGGGGGTGAATTGACGATATCAACCAACCTCACACTCATTGATACGATGTTCCTAAGAGCCTATCTCAAAACCCAAAGGGGATGGATAAATCGTTATGGTGGATCGCCCGTCGGGAGGTGGGCTATGACCGTGACCGCGTCAATGGTGCCCGAGTCGTTCCGCATCTTAGCCGACATACACCCCATAGGCACGACTGGGGTCGTTCGGGAGGAGTGGGATCATTGTGCCGGAAAGGCCTGTGAAACCCGTCACGGAGACCGCATCTCCTGAGCCGTTGCCGACAAGCAACTCGTCCGGCGTCCCGCCCGCCCCGTGCATCACCCCCAGACGCACTCCCCCGAGACTGGTTGTTGGCCCAGCGTAGAAGTTCCCCAGATTCGACCCGGTCACCGGGTTGTACACCTGAACGATCGGTCGGCCGCTGACTGAGCCCACAATCACCTGATCCGACCCCGATCCGGTGAGATCCGCTGCGGTCACGGCCAAACCACTCGGATCGGAGGGGTCGACCGTGTAGAACGATGTCGCCGCGGTCATCGAGCCATAGGTGAACAGCTCGATTTGCGGCCCCCCACCAGGCCCGGGTACGGTCACGATCGCTGGCCCAATCCCGGCGAACGTCCCGGTTGCCACCTCGACCCCACCACGGAACGAGGGGGCATACGCATAGAATCGCTCGGCCAGGCCAAAATCCCCACCGTGGAAGACCGCCACCACTGGGCCACCGCCGGCCGCCGCTCCGACCACAATGTCGGCTTTCCCATCCCCCTCCAAATCAGCCGCCGAGACGGAACTGATGCCGTTGCGGAAGTTCGGATCGAAGGCAAAAAAGCTCGCCAATTCCGACCCATTCGCACCGGAGAACACCTCCACCTCCGGCCCGCCTCCCGGTCCGGCGGCAACGATGATGTCGGGGATGCCGTCGCCGTTCACATCCGCCACGGTCACCCGCACCCCACCGGTGAAGTTCGCGGCGAAGGGGAGAAACTGATCGATCTCCTTGCCGGTCGCAGAGTCGTACACCGACACCGCTGGGGTCTGTCCCTCTCCGAGGCCAACGGCGTACACCGCCTCTCCCGACTGGAGGGGAGTCCACGATGAGAATGGGGCCACCGGTGGTGGAGCGCCGAGAACTTGCGTCTGATACCAATTCAAAACTTGAAGGGCTTCGAGGTTGCGAACATTCTGACCGTACTGGAGGTCGCCAGGGAAGAAACTCCCGCCTCCGTTCGGAGAGACATCGAAGTGGATACCGCTCGCCTGGAGTCCGTGGTTTGGCAGTGACTGGAGTCCGAGCCAGGCGTTCCAGAGCGGGACATTGTTCTGGCTCGCCACGTCTGCGATCGCCTGGTTGATTGCCAACACGCCCGGCTCATCAATATCCCCCTCGTAGTAACAATCCGGGATGGTGCTGAGAACCGGGACCACACCCTCGGCGGCAAGAGTCTGGACCATCGTTGTGAGTTGAGACTCGAACACCGCGATAGGGGTCGCGAAGAACACATCGTTCGTGCCGATGGCGATGAGCGCGATCCCCGCGTTGGTGGTCGCGAGTTCGGACTGATAGGTTGCGAGCAAATCAATGGCGCGATACCCCGGAACCGCCGCCACGCTGGTATGGTCGAACGAGTTGAGCCCACCAGCGACCGGATCCTGGAAAGTGGACAGCGTGCCGAGGAGTTCGGGATGAGAGGTTGCGAGCCCGGAAGCGACTGGGTTATATCCAGGTGCCCCAAGAGGACTCAGGAACCCGGGGGCGTAGGGAGAAAATTCGGCCGAGTTACTGTCCCCCAGGAGCATGAAGGCATCGGTGCGCCGGCCCTGCGTTTGACCGACAGTGGCGATGGCTCGGGCGTGATCGAGTGCGGCCTGATTGTCGGGGATGATGGGGTCTGTCTGGAACGCGGCGGATGGGACATCCCGGGCTTCGAGGGCCTCCACGATCAGCGTTGTCGCGGTGCGGGACGGCATCGGCGTGACTCACGGGTGAGGAAATCGAGTGTCCCGCAAATCTGACCCAGCTTGCCGCCCTTTTCAAACTCCCGAATCCTGGATCTCATCAATCCCCTCGGCCACCGGTCCGACCCCTTGACACAATCGACCTCACGCGGACGACCGGCCCGATAGGGCGCCCACAGGATCGGCAAAAACGGCAGGGACGCCACCGGTGTGAATAAACACAAGGACCGCTCCCGGAGCATAGCGACCAGCCCGAACATCCGCCATCAGGCCAGCCATTGCCTTGGCCGAGTAGACCGGATCGAGGAGGATCGCTTCGGTGGTGGCGAGCAGGTGGAGTGCCTCCTGACCAGCCGGCGATGGGATGCCGTATCCCGGCGCAACGAACGCTTCGTCGGCATCCACATCGGTCGCGGTCAGGCGGTGGGACAGGCCGAGCCGCTCAGCAGCGTCGTTGGCGTCTCGCGCCAGTGCGGTTGGGATGTGCCACGGCCAGTGCATCGGGCAGATGAGGCGGGCTGGACATTCCAGCCCGAGAACAGCCTTTCCAAGAGCAACACCGGCACCGGTCGCCCCGGAGGACGAAACGTAGAGCGCATCCGGCTTCAAACCCCGGCTTGTCAGTTGCTCGACGATCTCGGCGATGCACAGTGCGTAACTGACTGCTGCGAGTGGAATCACGCGGGGTCGATGCCAGGCGTAGGGCTTTCGACCGGCCGCCCGGAACTCGGCAGCCTTGGTCGCGAGGAGGGCATCCAGTTCCGGACCGATGGCAGCGTCAGTGAATTCGACCTTGGCCCCGACCAAATAATCGAGGAGCAGGTTGCCCTGCGCCTCCAGGCTGTAATGCCCCTTGCTCAGGTAAAGTCGGCATTCCAATCCCAGACGGGCACAACCGGCGGCCGTCTGGCGGCAGTTGTTCGACTGGACTCCGGCTCCCCAGACCACCAGATCGCACCCCTGGTTGACGGCGTCGCCCAGGAGGAATTCATTGTGTCGGGCCTTGTTGCCGCCGAGGAGCAGGCCGGTGCAATCGTCTCGCTTGACGAACACCCGCACACCGCCGCCGAGACGGGCCGCAAACCGGGGCAACTCCTCCAGCGGTGTGGGGAGGTGTGCAAGCGGCACCCGGGGCAACCGGGCCGCCGCCGCACGGAGGTCCGAAGGAGCAAGTTTCGGGAACGACATGGTGATATCCCGGGCCAGAAGCGGGGCGACCCAAGTATTCTCCGATGGTTGCGTGAGGGGGCAAGCCGGGATCTCAACTGAAGAGTTGCAGATATCGTGGAACCCGCACCGTAGTCCTGCCTTCATGCCCACTCAAAGCAGTGGTCATGGCACCCCGGGTATTCTCCGATGGTTGTGTCAGGGGGCAAGCGGGAGCTCACCCGAAGATTCGCAGGGTGCCATGCCCACAGCTTTGAGTGGGCATGCTGACACCATGACGAAATGACCGATCCACACGAGGTCGTGAATAGCCGACCAGGTGCCTCTCGGGGAATCGGCCGCAACCGAGTCGGGATCGCTGCCTTGGTTCGCTATGGCTGCCGATTTTCCACTACGATATGCCCTGAAGAGATCTCAATGCGGTAATCAGGAGCCTGCCGTGGACGATCTTCGCAAGAAGTACCGCCCCTGGTACGCCCATCAGAACTGCCAGAAGGTCGTTTCGTTTCGCCCCGCGACGCCTTGCCCGAAGGCGATTCTGACGGCTCTGTTGGGGCGTCAGTTTCATGTTTTTCCGCCCCAACAAGGCGGTGGATACTAGCCCTGGGAGCCGGAAGAGCCTGACTGGCCAAGCCCAAATTCAATGATGGGACCAAGCGGGTGGTCCACCTTTGGGCCGACCCTGCGAGGCATCCTGCTTGCACACAATCGGAAAGGTGGTCGGCCGTGGGTTCTGCTCTTCGAGTCGTGTGGGGGATGGTCATCTCGACTCTGGTTGCCGTGGGGCTATGTGCCCTCCCGGCCCCGGCTGCTCCGCCCCAAGCAGCAGTAGCAACTGGGTTGGCCACGCTGGTCGATGAGGTGGTTGACGGGCCGGAATACAAGCACGCCTCCTGGGGCATTCTGGTCGTCAAGGCGTCCGGCGAAACCGTCTACGCGCGGAACCCGGACGCGATGCTCGCGCCAGCCTCGGTCACGAAGTTGTTCACCTCTGCGGCGGCCTTGATCGCCATCGGCCCGGAGCACACCTACGAGACCAAAGTCTACCAGCGGGGGCGTGTGTTGAGCGGGACGCTCCGCGGCGACCTGATCCTTGTTGCGTCTGGCGACCCAACTCTCGGGGGGCGAACCAAGGATGGGAAGATTGTGTACCGCGACAAGGACCACACTTACGCGAACAGCGGGCTGATGGAGTCGGAACTGACTGATACCAACCCGCTCGCCGGGTTGGAAGACCTCGCCCGGCAAGTGAAGGAAGCCGGGGTGAAGCAGATCGATGGAGAGGTTCTCATCGACGACCGGCTATTCACTCGGACTCAGGCCACCGGGAGCGGACCATCTGCGGTCACTCCGATCACCGTGAATGACAATGTGGTCGATGTCCTGGTGAAACCAGGCGAAAATGTGGGCGACCTGGCAACAGTGACCATCCGGCCGGTGACGGCGTTCGCCCAGGTCGACGCGCTCGTGAAGACCGGCGAGGAGGGATCGGCAGTCGAGATCAGTTTGCACGAGATCGGAGCGAACCAGTTCGCTGTTCGTGGCCGGGTTCCGAAGGGGGGCAAGCCGATTCTCCGGATCTATCAGGTCGGTGATCCGGCCCTGTTCGCCCGGGCGCTCTTCATTGAAGCACTGCGGCGAAACGGGGTGCAGGCGAATGCCGCGATCCTCCGACCGGATCACGCCGACCTCCCTGAGCGATCGGCCTACGACGCGCTCAAGACAGTGGCGACATTCACCTCCCCACCGTTGAAGGATGCGGTCACGGTGACGATGAAAGTGAGTCACAACCTTTACGCGAGCATGCTCCCGTGCCTGGTTGCAGCATCGCGCGGAGAAACGACTGCCGAGGCAGGGCTGCGGGCAGGGCGGAAGATCTTCGCCAAGGATCTGGGGGTGGATGTCGGGGGAGTATCGTTTGGTGGCGGGGCAGGAGGGTCACCGGCGGATTTCGTGACGGCCCGGGCGACAGTCGACCTGTTGCGGGGGATGGCGAATCGGCCGGAGTGGGAAGTGTACAAGGCCGCGATGCCCATCCTGGGTGTGGATGGAACGCTGGCGGAGTCCGTAAAACCGGACAGCCCCGCCCGTGGGAAGGTCCGTGGCAAAACGGGAACGCTGGTCTGGGTCGACTCAGCGAACGACCGACTCTTCCTCAAGAGCAAGGCACTCGCGGGGGTGATGACAACGAAGGCCGGAACCCCGCTCACCTTCGCGATGATGGTCAACAACGTCCCATTGCCGAAGGGTGTCTCCGCAACCCGCGAGGGGAAAATGCTCGGCCGACTCTGC
The DNA here is from genome assembly GCA_003136315.1 of Gemmataceae bacterium. Classification (GTDB taxonomy): domain Bacteria; phylum Planctomycetota; class Planctomycetia; order Gemmatales; family Gemmataceae; genus Urbifossiella. The sequence goes on from PLDW01000112.1 coordinate 43,882, forward strand.
GAGATCCTGTACGAGAATGGACCGTGAGACGGGGCAAACTCGGAACGCGGAACGCGGAACGCGGAACGCGGAACGACATCGACCGGTTCTGTTTCCACTCTGAACGGGGTGTGGCAAGTATTCCGGGAGGTGATTGGTTTTCAGCCTGAAAGGCTGAGATTCCTCAGCCCAGGGCACCGCCCTGGGGAGACGACCACCCACACTCTTCCAGCCTGAAGGGCTGGGATCACGTCTTCTCTGCCCAGGCAACGTCCTGGGTACCGGTCTCATCCCGGCAATTGCTTGAGCAGATTGACCATCTCGACGGCAGTGACGGCAGCCTCGAACCCCTTGTTCCCGGCCTTGGCCCCGGCCCGATGGATGGCCTGTTCGAGGGTCTCGCAGGTGAGCACACCGAAAATCACCGGTATCCCGCAGGCGAGGGCCGCGCTGGCAATCCCGCTGGTGGCTGCCCCGGCGACATGGTCGTAGTGGTCGGTGTCCCCTCGGATTATGCACCCCAGACAGATGATCGCTGCGTACCGCCCCGACTTCCCGAGCCGCTGGGCGACGAGCGGGATCTCGTACGACCCCGGAACGCGGACGAGGTCGACTCGGTCGTCGCTCACCCCATGCCGTTTCAGGGCGTCGACCGCCCCGCCGACGAGTTGGTCGACGACGAATGCATTGAACCGGGCCGCGACCAGCGCGAACCGGCCAGCCGGGGGAGAGAAATCGCCTTCATAGAGCATGAGTGCAGTTACCGGAGGTTGTTTTCCTCGTTGTACGGACCCTGGCAGCGAGTCGTTAGCCGGGTTGCCAGGCCCGGATCTTCCGACCCGATGACCCATCAGGCTTACTGGGCCGTGAACACCCGATTCGCGACGGGTATCATGTCTATGAGGAGGAACAAGCCGTGCAGACCGCAACGATCGAAGACGTCCAGGCTCGGTTGCCCGAAATCCTGGACGCTCTCGCACCCGGGGATGAAGTCGTCATCACTCGCGATGGGAAACCCATCGGCCGGTTGGTGGCACCGTCTGAGCTTCCGAAAGGTGTTCCGATCTTCGGGCGTGCGAAGGGGATGCTGATCGTCCATTCCGAAGACGACGACCACCTCAAGGATTTCGCGGAGTACATGCCGTGAACCTCCTGCTCGACACCCATGCATTCCTCTGGTTCGTGCTGGCCGATGCCCAGTTGAGCGCAGTAGCCAGTTCCCATATCCAAGACCCGGCGAATCGTCGCTCACACCATGCCGCTTCAGGGCGTCAACTGCCCCGTCAATGAGTTGATCGACGACGAACGCATTGAACCGGGTCGCGACCAGTGCGAGCTGGCCAGCCGGGGGGAGAAGTCGCCTTCGTAACCGATGGGCAGGTCAGGTCTCAAGCTGGTCTGCCCGTGCATCGGCGAGGAACGCTTTGACGGCTGAGGTCAGTTTTTCCCTAAGAGTCGTCGCCCCCCGGGCAGTATTCTCGTACTTGATGCAATTAAGGTTCCGCAGGTACAAAGGGAGTTCGTCCTGGTTCCGAACCAGAAGAATCGGACTGCGGTGGAGTCCGTAGCACAATCCAAGCGAGAAAATAATATTCTGATCATTATGAGATAAATCAGCGACGACCACCTCACTACTGAGGATTTGCTGCCACACCTGGTTTAGGATAAAACCTGTCTTATAAATATATTTGTCTTCGTCACATGAATGTTATTGGCTGTCATCGCGGGTCGGATGTAGTCCTCGAAAATTCCGTCGAACTCGGGGGTGGGGGGGAGCAAGACGAACCCGGTCCCCGGCTGGATCTGGACTTCGCCGCGCTGGAGAACCGACTCGGCCTGTTTCCGCTCATACGCAGAAACCCCATGAGTCACGAGAGGCTTGACTGGTAACACCGAGGTGTCACGGTTCCTGACAGCTTCTCGAGCAAATCCGGTCAAATAGCTAACGATTTCAACCACCGTCTCTTCGTTAACAACACCCTCTATCGCGTCTGCCTTGTTCCGCCACTCCTTGATGGTCAGTTCCTTCTTCTTGCAGAGTTTTTCGGCCTGGTCGCGAAGGTGAACGGCCTTCTCGAGATCCTGCTCCATCACCGCCGCTTCCTTCTCTTGGTTGAGCTTCTCGATCTGCTCATCCAGTTCCTTCAGATCCGGCGGCCGGTTCATGGTCCTCAACCGTTCCCGGGCACCGGCCTCGTCGATCACATCAATTGCCTTACGGGGCAAGACCCGCTCTGGCATGAAGACGCAGGTCAACTCGACCGCAGTATGGATCGCTCCATCGGTTATTCGTACCCGATGGTGAGCTTCGTATCGGTGACGACATCCCATGAGAATAACCTCGGCCTCTGAACGGGAGGGCGGGCTGACGAATACCTCATGGAACTGATCGGCCAGAGCCGCGTCTTTCACGATGTGCCTGCGGTAGTCGGCGGGGGTGGTCGCCCCAATACATTGGATCTCGCCGCTGGCAAGCGCTGGCCTCAATAGGTTGCTCGCGTCGAAACCACCATCTACGCCGCTGGCGCTCATGAATGTGTGGAGATCGTCGATAAAGAGGATGGTGGTGCTGACTTCGCGCAACTCCTGGATCACTGCCTTGACACGCTTCTTAATCCCTTCGGGAGAATCCATCCCGGCTACGATCTTTTCGAGGTCTAAGGCGACGATCCGCTTTTCCCGGAATAATTTGGGTTTGTTCTCATCGACGACGAGCTGCGCGAGCCCCTCGACTATCGCAGTTTTGCCGACCCCTACCTCGCCGAGCAATACGGAGTTCTTTTTCTGTCTGCGCGACAGAATCAGGAAGAGTCGCTCAATTTCAGTCGCTCGACCTATGACCGGGTTGAGCTTGCCTTGCCGGGCCAACTCGGTTAGGTCGCGGCCGAAGCTATCGAGCACTGGAGTATTCTTTCCGGTGGAACTGGGCGATGGTTTGGGAGCGCTCGCGCCGCCGGGTTCGCTTTCTGTCGGCATGTTGTGCCCCAACAGGTTCAGGACTTCCTCGCAGACACCCTCGAGTTTTAGCCCCAGGTTCATCAGAACCTGCGCAGCGACCCCCTTCTGTTCCCGGAGCAGCCCCAGGAGCAGGTGTTCGGTGCCGACATAGTTGTGGTTGAGGTTACGCGCTTCCTCGACCGAGTATTCGATGACTTTCTTGACTCGCGCGGTGTACGGGAGTTGGGCCATCACGACCTGCTCCCCGCCAGGTCCGTGCTGGACAAGCTTCTCTATCTCCAGGCGGATCTTCCGCAGATCGATGCCCAGGTTCTGTAAGACTTTGGTGGCGACCCCCGAGCCCTCCTGGACGAGGCCGAGCAAGATGTGCTCAGTCCCGACATATTCGTGGTTGAACTGCCGGGCCTCTTGGACGGCGAGTTGCATCACCTTTCTGGCCCTGTCGGTGAAGCGTTCATACATGATTGGGTCTCTCCAACTCGTTGAGAACTCGGGCCAGATTCTGGCGGAGGGCCTTGGCCCCCCCGATCGTGTCCGCGTACTCGATCACTCGCCGCCCGATCAGGTCCACCGGAACATCCGCGGCGTTCTGGGTGAGTAGAACGGCCGGCTTCCCGAGGGCGTGGGCGAACCCGAGTTCGTAGAACACATTCGCGTTTCGCCCGGTCAGGTCGGCGATGATGTAGTCGGCCCCGCGAATCAGGTCACACACGCTGGAAATGATCGTTCCCGGTCGGAACAGGTCATCCGCCCGGATGCACTCGTCGCCCTCTCCCACAACTGCTGTTCGGATGACATCCGTCCAAAGAGCCGAGAACTCTGGGGCGAACGGCATAACGACGAAGCAGCGACGGGCCATTGGACGGGAACCGTTTGGGAATCAACTTGACCTCGCGGAACAATATGGAAGTATACCAGATGTCTGGGTCAAGAGGAAATACCCGAGGCGGGTAAAAGACTTGGTTGGGGTCAATTGGCTCAGCAGCACCCGTTTCGACAGAATCTCGACGTTCGGCTGAGTTTCGCCATCCCTTATTCAGATCGGAGCGATGACGGCAGCCAGCAGACCATCAGGTCTCCCCGTTATCGGATTCACTTTGTGTTATACCCCAACAGGTTCAAGACTTCCTCGCGGACGCCTTCGAGTGTGAGCCCAAGGTTCACGAGAACCTGGGCGGCAACCCCCTCCTGTATCCGGAGCAGGCCAAGAAGCAGGTGCTCGGTGCCGATGTAGTTGTGACCGAGATTGCGGCTCTCCTCAACCGAGTACTCGAGCACCTTCTCGGCCCAGGCGGTGAGCGGCAGTCGCTCCAATCTCTGTTGACGCCAACTCTCAAGCACGATCGCTTTCAACCTCCCCCAGACCCCCTGCGGCGGCCGATCCATTGTCGGCTTCCCGCCAGGTTCGTGTGGGTGGATCTTCTCGACTTCCAACTGAATTTTCAACAGGTCGATATTCAAATACTTGAGGACATTCGCAGCGACCCCCGAGCCCTCCTTGACGAGACCAAGGAGGATGTGTTCGGTGTCAAAGCACTCGTGGTTGCATCGGTGAGCCTCCCAGTTGGCGAGTTGCATCACCTGACGGGCTCGGTCGGTGAACCGTTCGTACATAAACCGCCCTCACTTCACCAATTCGTTGAGCGTGTAGTACGCTTCGTCGTGGAGGAGTGGCTCGCCGTCCGGGGTTTTCGCGCTGTCCAAGCGGATCTCGTAGACCCGACCCTTCCGTAAGCCCGGGACGGTCAGCGACAGTGTCTTTCCGTCGTCCGAGAGGGTCGATTCCGTGATCTTCTCGGCCCGTCGGTCGGTCTCCGGGCCGCCGTAGTTACTGTTGTAAATGTAGGTGTACGAACTCACCGACGCCCCTCCTTTCACACCCGCCACCTTTGGATCAACTGGCTTGGTGAAGATCAGATCGAATCCATCCGCGGTCAGTGTGATGTGGTGGATTTCAAACGGGACGGTTCCGGTGTAGACCAACCGCTGGACTCCGTAGGGCTTCCCTCCGAGCGACCCCCAGCCCCGGTTCGTTTGCCCTGCGAAGAGGCTGCCGTCCGGAGCGAAAGCGAGTCGGTTCACCCCACATTGAAGTCCGCTACGGAATGGGAAACACGCCCCCTGATACACCCCGTTCACTTTCTCCATCGCCACCCGCATCACCGTCGATTTGGTCTGATCGCCAACAAAACACTGGCCCGTGAATGGGCCGAATTTCCCGCCGGTCGTGTCCCAGACCGGTTCGCTCACCGACTGTCCCATTCTCCCATACGGGAACCAGATGCACGGCGGATCGAGGTCTGGGAACCCGGATGGCGCACCGGCCCCTGGTCCTTTCTGCCCATCGTAGAGCATCCCGCTCACCACCTTCTCCGGCACCTTCCCCGCGAACGGAGAATCTTTCAACCATCGCAGCCCGGCCTGGTGGCCGTAGAACTTGCCCCTCTTGAGATGGTTGAGTTTGTTCGTTGCCACCCACTCGCCCTGGTTGTCTGCGTAGAACAGCTCCCCAGACGGGTCGAACGCAATTCCATTCGGCGACCGCAAGCCATACGCCCACGGCTCCATTGTCCCATCCGGCGAGATCTTCACACACCACCCCCGCCACGCGGCCTTCGCCTGGTGCCCGCCACTAAACCCGACATTCAGGGTGACGTAGAAGTTCCCCTCCTTGTCGCGGGCCGGGCCGAACGCGAATTCGTGGTAGTCGCCCGATACCCCCCACTTGTCGCATACGGTCAGATATTCGTCCGCCACACCGTCCCCGTTTCGGTCGACCACTTTCGTCAATTCCGGTCGCTGGGCCACGTAAACCGTGTTGTTGTCCAGGACCGACAGCCCCAACGCTTCATGCAGCCCGGTAGCGAACCGGGTGAAGGTGATGTCCGCGGGATTCTCGGCCGTTGGGTTGTGAATGAGCCAGATTTCGCCGCGACGGGTACAGGCGAGTAACTTCCCATCGGGCCGGAAGGCCAGCCCCCCCACCTCCAACACACAGTCGGCGGGTTGGGCCAAAGTGACCATCCGGTAGAAATTGCTCTCGGCCGAAGCGGCGACGATCAACATCTTGGGGATCGCCGGTGGGGGAAAATCGCTGTCGGCCCGCTTGCGAATCGCCTCCGGGATGATGTCAGGAAGTTCCGGGTTGACGTAAACCTCCCAATCGAAGGTATATTGACAAATTTTGATGAGCAACTGATTCTTCCCAGGTATGACATCCAGCATCACGCGATCCTGGTCTGGGGCGGCTGGTCGCTCGTAGGGCTCGTGCAACACCCGTTTACCGTTGAAGAAGACAGAACAGGTGTCGTCACTCCCGAGGAAAAGCGGGAGACGATACTTCCGGCTGGCTTCAAACTCGTGGTACAGGTAGACTGCGGAGTTCGTCTCATCTCCGGGAAAAAGTTTCGCCAGATTCACCATCTTCCCCACAGGGAAGTTCTTGAATACTTTCCAGCCAATCGTCTTTCCCAACTTGCCGGTGTACGTATCCTTGAGGTTGACTTTTTTCTCCGGCGGGTAGGCGGTGTCGAACGCCTGTCGTTTGGAATTGTCGAACGGGCCAGCGTAGTACCACGGCCCGGTCAGATCGGGGAGGTGGTGGGATTCAAGGATGGCGCGGACCGTTTCGCTGCGGGTCGACTTCTTGACATACTCGCCTTTCGGGTCGGCTTTCGGCTGCCGTGTGGAGGAAAGGGCGACGGTCGCGATCAGGCCAATGAGAGTGAGGACGATGAGTGATCGGGGGCGGATCATTGCAGCTCCAGAGGCGGCAGGAAGAAACAGGTGCGGGCGGGCAGGAGGGTGAATCCGTGAGAGTGAGCCTGGGAGAATCAGTTTACGCCATCAGAACGCCCTCCACAACCGCGAGAACTCGGCTGCGAACAGGGCGTTACCCTCCGAAGCCAGGGCATTCCCACACTGACCGCTTTGCAGGCGGCGGGAAAACAATCGACCAGCGGGATCGGGTGCCAGCGGCTAGTCCGCCCGTGAAGGCGTTGCACAGGCGGACTAGCCGCCCGTGGCACCCACAAGCGTGGTCGGTCATTTCCCGCCGTCTCCTTGACATCCGTTCAAGTTCCGTGGGCGGGGTTTCGGCGCGGTGTTGTCCCATCGTAGACTGGCCCCGCACGAACTATAATGCCTGTGGCTTGATGATCACCCGCTCGGAATCCCTCCATGACCCCTCCCACCACCTTTCGGGCCGTTCCAGGACAGGACGAACTGGCCGCGATGAATCGCGACCTGTCATTCCACCCCCGCACGAACCCGAACCCGAAGGTTCTGACAGCCTCCCAGATCGACAGCTTCAACCGGGATGGCTATCTCATGCCGTTCCGGGTCTTCTCAGATGCCGAAATCGCCAACCTCCGCCACTACTTCGATGGGCTGCTCGCGCGATACACGGCCGAGGGGAAAGATAGTTACTCGATCAGTTCCGCCCATCTGCGACACGGCCGTGTGTGGGATGTGCTGACGAATCCCCGGGTGGTCGGGATTGTCTCCGACTTGCTCGGCCCCAGTGTGATCGCGTGGGGGTCGCACTTCTTCTGCAAGATGCCTGGAGACGGCAAGACGGTGAGTTGGCACCAGGACGCGAGTTACTGGCCGCTCACGCCGTCGAAGGCGGTAACGGTCTGGCTGGCGGTCGATGATGCCGACCACGGGAATGCCTGCATGAGGTACATCCCGAAGACTCACACGCTCGGCCACCTGACCTGGCAACTGAGCGAGACGGACGAGAGCAATGTGCTGAACCAGACAATCCCGGGAGCCGAGCAACTTGGCGACCCGGTTGATGTCGAACTGCGGGCCGGGGAAGCGTCGGTCCACTCCGACCTGCTGTTGCACGGGTCCGAGGCCAACTCCTCGTCCCGTCGGCGGTGCGGCCTCACGCTCCGGTATACATCAGGAGACGTGCGGGCCTACCTCGGCTGGGCCGAGAAGGGAGTGGTCGTTGCTGGCGACCCACCGCCGCACTGGGGAAACCGACCCCGCCCGGATGATGAGGCGTAAGGCAGTTGGTGAGAGGAAATCTCCCAGTGGGATCGGGTGCCACGGGCAGTGATCGCTGCCCGACGGGCAGCCGAACTCAAGCCCGATCACAGGTTCGCCCACCTCTACCTGGGCCTGGCGCAGAAACACCTTGGTCAGAAGGCTGAAGCTCTCATCACCCTGCGTACGTCTGCCCGTCTCAGCTTGGAGACGGCCGACCCGCACCATCACCTCGGCCGACTGCTGGGTGAGGACCGAAAACTCGAGGAGGCGGTTGCGGAACTGGAAACCGCGCGCGGCTCGCCAGTCCGTGCGACTCTCGCCCGAAAGTGACTCTGGAGCGGGTGCGAAAAGGCGATCCAGGGCAGGGAACCATGCCATAAATATGAAAATACTGGGAGAGATTCTGAACTTGTCCTTGATCTCGTGCAGAGAGTGGGCGATAACTACTTTTAGTACCCGCGAAGCCACTTCCAGGACCAGTTCCTGGATGGGTGACAGTTCCCGTTACCAGATCGCTTGGTGGGCTTGGTGGAAATTCCACCAAAATAAATTGTTCCAGTGGATTATTGGGTAGTTGTTCGCTACCCAATGGAACACTTATGTTTATTGTCTATCAGTCTGCCCAAATCTGCCCAAATCTGACTGACTGAACACCACCAAACCTCCGCCAGACGATATTCTCACCTGCCTCTAACTCCTTATTTGGAGAACACCTGCGGAAACTCAGAATTCGGCTGAGTCACTCCCTCGAACGGACCGGAGCCTTCCTGAACACACGCATGATAAACCCACTCTCCTCCCATTGGCTCCTCCTCTGCCTCCCTTTGCTCCCTGGCCTGGCAGCCATGACCGACAGCGGCCGCGATACCGAGAAACCCGTGCCTGTCACGGGGAAGGTCACTCTCCACGGTGAGCCCTTGACGGCGGGAATCATCACTTTTGAGCCAGACGACTCGAAGGGGAACAACTCGTAGGCGTCGGCCGGAGGGATGGTGATGGGGACGGCAACTACAAGTTGTTCACGGGCGAGCAGCAGGGTGCAGCGATCGGGTGGTGTAAGGTCGGGGTGAGTCCGGTGGGAATACTGATGGGTGGGATGGCGCCGCTGCCGGAATCTCGGAAGCTCACGGATCCGAACAAGAACGTCTCCCCAAGTGGTGGAGCGGTCCACAAGAAATACCAGACCCCGACGACGTCGGGACTGAGTGTTGAGGTCGTCGAGAAGTCCAATGATTGGGCTTACGATCTCAAGGTAACGAAATGACTGGTTGGGGAAACCCTGCGTCATTTCTGGCTGATTTCTCTCCTCTATGGAGTCTCCTGATGCAGTCCCGTTCCTCCGTTCGGCGTCGCGGCGACGCCTTCACGCTGATCGAGCTTTTGGTGGTGATCGCGATCATCGCGATTCTCATCGGCCTGCTCCTGCCCGCCGTGCAGAAGGTTCGCGAGGCTGCGGCCCGCACCCAGTGCTCCAACAACCTCAAGCAGATGAGTCTGGCTGTCGCCAACTACGACAGCACCTACTCGAAGATCCCCCCGGCGTGGACCAGCAGTGGTCCTGCTAACACCGCTCCCAACGGTGGTGGTACTTACGGCGTGGTCCACTTCTGGATTCTCCCGTACAACGAGCAGAAC
>PLDW01000028.1 GCA_003136315.1 Gemmataceae bacterium
CCCTCAAGGAGTGGGTGAACCGCCACGTTTGGACGGATCGCATGCTGGACACGCTCCAAACCGGAGTGCGAGGAGGTAAGTGGCCGTTGGCCAAATGCTTACTTCACCGAGCGTTGACTGTGGAGTCTGGAAGCAGCCCATGTGAGGATGTCCCAGTCCCTGACGGGTCCTTAACGGGATAAACCACTGACCGGAGAGCCGGATGCGGGAGATCCGCCTGTCCGGTTCGGAGGGAGGGGGTGCCTTAACCGGCTCTCCCTACCCCTATCCCGATCCCCCGGACAAGCCACCCTTTGCACCCGAACCCGCTGGTCACTTTTCTCCCGCCGCCTGCCCAACTCTTGACCAGAATGATCGTCTGATTCTGGCCAGGCCGACCGGCCCCACAGCTCAAAATCCCGTGTGGATTTTCGCGGGGAATAACCCACTGGGTGTGGGATCGTCAATTTGGCATCTCATTCCATTGTCCCCAGTCCTTCAACTCCGGGGGTATATCATGTCCCGATTTCGCCTGGGAGGCTTACGTTTCTGCGCGCGATGGATGCCGTTGTCGGTCGTGCTCGGAGGGCTCTGTCTGGGCATGACCGGGTGTGGGGCGGCTGGCCCACCCTCACCTTCTGCATCAAATGATGCAGCGTCCGAGCGAATGGCCCAAGGCCAGTCCCCCGAGCCTCTCCCGCCGCAGGCCGTGCCGGCCAAATCACCCGAGTCCAAGAAGACTGCTCCCCCGAACTCGTTGAACGAGTCCTACGCACCCGTCACCGAGAACGCCTTCCGGTTGGTTCAGGTCGCGCCTCTGTCGACCTTCTCCGCAGACGTGAACACGGCCTCCTACAGTAACGTCCGCCGATTCCTCAACAATGGACATCTTCCTCCCCGGGATGCCGTTTTGCTGGCTGAACTCGTCAACTACTTCCCCTACCGGTATCCGAACCCGTCCGGCGACACCCCCGTTTCACTGACCCTGGATCTGGCACCCTGTCCCTGGAAGCCAGAACACTACCTGGCCCGGATCGGGGTGCGTGCCAAGTGCTACGATCCCGGAGAATCCCCCCGCCGCAATCTCGTGTTCCTCATTGACGTCTCCGGATCGATGGGCTGGAGTGAGAAACGGCTCCCACTCGTCAAGAAATCTCTCGAATTGCTCGTGAACCAACTCCGGGCCGATGATCAGGTGTCGATCGTCACCTACGCGGGAGATTCCCGGGTCCGTCTCCTCCCGACCCGCGGCGATCAGAAAGACACGATCATGACCGTGATCCGCGATCTCAACACGGGAGGCGGAACAAACGGCGAAGGGGGGATCAAGAAGGCGTACGAGGTTGCCCGGGCGAGCTTCGTCGGTGGCGGAGTGAACCGAGTCATCCTCTGTACCGATGGCGACTTCAACCTCGGACAGACGAGTCAGAGCGAACTTGTCCAGTTGATCGAGCGGGAGCGGAACTCCCAGGTGTTCCTGACCATCCTCGGCTACGGGGTGGACAACTACAAGGACAGCACCCTGAAGGAGTTAGCGAACAAGGGGAATGGTCACCACGCCTACATAGACACACTCGACGAGGCCCGGAAAGTCTTCGTTGAGCAGGGGGCCGCTCTGACGATGGTGGCCAAGGACGTCAAGTTCCAGGTCGAGTTTAATCCCCGTCGGGTGGCAGCTTACCGACTGCTTGGCTACGAGAACCGATTGCTCGCGGATGAGGACTTCAAAAACGACAAGGTGGACGCGGGCGATATCGGCAGCGGCCACACGGTCACTGCCCTGTACGAGATTGTCCCGATCGGTGCCCCAATCGACCTACCAGGAGTGGACCCTCTGAAGTACCAGACCCCCGGCCAACCGGCCGGACCAGCCGACGACTGGTTCACCGCGAAGATGAGGTACAAGGATCCGCTGGGGGAGACGAGCAAGGAGGTGGTCGGGATACTGTCGTCCGGGGCTGGTCCGAAAGCGATGTCAGAGGACTTCGCATTTGCCTCGGCGGTGGCCGAGTGGGGCCTGTTGCTGCGGGATTCTCCTCACAAGGGTGCCGCCAGCTACGCTTCGGCTCTCAAACGGGCCTCAGCGGCGGCCACTTACGACCCGAACGCGCATCGTCAGGAATTCCTCCAACTGCTGGGCAAGTCGATCGAGCTGGCCGGGAAGTCCCCGGCGAATTGACTCACCAGCCCGTACCACCTACCCAGGCCCCGGCGATTGTCCCGGGGCTTTGTGCTTTTCTCGTTGCCGGTTTCGGCGGACGGTTTTACAGTTCTGGGCTTTGCCCGTGAAAGCTACACCACTTCAGTGGTAGTGGATGAAACGCTTTTCTTGGGCTTTAGCCCTTGTTTTCAGACGCCTTTTAGGCTGCAATCATTCAGCAGCGTAAAACCGCTTGCCCGGGCTAGATGGCATCGGTAACCAATCCGTAGAAGATGCCGGAGATTTTGTGCGTTCGTATTAGTCACGCATCAACTAAATTTTCATGTTGCGTAAAACATTTAAGTATCGGTTGTTTCCCACGCGGGCTCAAGAGACAATTCTTGACGCACAATTGGACGAATGCCGGTGGCTCTACAACCACTTTCTGGAGGAACGAAAAACCGCCTACGAGGCAACCAAGACGGTTCCCAGCCTCTACGAGCAGCAAAAAACCATTCCGGGTTTGAAGACCACACGCCCCACTCTGGGCGATGTCCACTCCCAGGTTTTGCAAAACGTCGCGGTGCGGATCGACCTGGCATTCAAGGCGTTCTACCGCCGCAGCAAGGCGGGTGACGTTCCCGGATTCCCTCGCTTTCGGGGGAAGTTCCGCTACGACAGCATGACCTTTCCGCAGTGCCCTTCGGGCTGCTCGGTGGATGGGGATCAAATGATTCTCTCGAAGGTCGGCACCATCCGGATCGTTCAGCACCGACCCCTCGAAGGGACTCCGAAGACTTGCACCGTCCGCCGTAGTTCGACGGGCAAATGGTACGTCACCTTCTCGTGTGAAGTCCCAGATCCGACTTCGCTGCCGACCAGCGCTCTTCAGGTGGGTATCGATGTCGGCCTGACCAGCTTCGCAACGCTCTCGACTGGACCGACCGGGGAACCGATCGACAACCCCCGGTTCTTCCGCACCGACGAAAAGGAACTGGCGAAGGTGCAACGGAAGTTCGCCAAGACCCAGAAGGGGACCGCCGAGCGGCGTAAACGCCGCAAGCCCGTGGCCCGTGTGCATGAGCGGATTGCATTCCGTCGCGAAAACTTCGCCAACCAGACATCCCGTCGGATCGTCAACCGGTTCGGGTTCATCGCCGTGGAAGACCTGGAAGTGAACCGGATGGTTCACAACCACTGCCTTGCCAAGTCCATTTCGGATGCCTCGTGGAGTCTGTTCTTTGCCCTGCTGATCTTCAAAGCTGCAAATGCTGGTCGATCTCTGGTCACGGTTAACCCGGCCTACACGAGCCAGACCTGCCACCGCTGCGGACACCGCCAGAAGATGCCGCTTTCGGAGCGGATCTACCGGTGCGAGTGCTGCCAGGGTGAGTGGGGTCGGGATCATAACGCGAGCCTCAATATTCTTGCCTTGGGACTACAAGGCGTCAGGGGCGACCCTGTAGAAGCCGCCGCCCTTTAGGGTGAGCGGAGTAGTCACATTCGAGAACATTCCATCCCCACCATCCCACACCGGAACCCGCACAATGGCCACCGGCCTTTCCGCCCCACCGCCCATCGCTGCGCTCAAGCTCAAACTCGCGGTGATGATGTTCCTCCAGTTCTTCATCTGGGGGGCATGGTACGAACTTGGGTTCGACTACATACCCCGCCTTGGGTTTAATGATGTGATCACTCTCCCCGATTTCCTGGGCGGGGATTTCAAATGGCAAGTTCCCCTGATTTTCGGCGCGTTCAATATCGGTGCCCTCGTTGCCCTGTTCTTCAGCACCCAGTTCGCCGATCGGAAGTTCGCAGCCGAAAAGTTTCTCGCGTTCAGTCATCTCATTGGCGGATTGGCCATCCTTGGGCTGTTCTTTGTGAAGAAGGAGCCAGGAGAAGCCAGCGCTCCATTCTGGCCCTTCTTCGTGCTCATGCTCATCCACTCGGTCTTTTACGTTCCAACCATTTCGATCACCAACTCGATCGCCTTCGCCAACCTGCGTGATCCAGGCCGGGAATTCGGCCCGGTCCGGTTGTGGGGCACGATCGGCTGGATCGCTGCGTCGTGGCCATTCATTTTTATCCTGGCGGACTGGGCAAAAGTCCCAGAATTTGGCTCGGTCCGATTCGGGGTCTGGCTCGGAAAAGTACTTGGCACGTCGGTCGAGGGCGAAGCTACGATGGACCTCAAGCGCTACATCTTTCTGCTCGCTGGAGTTGCTTCGCTCGTGCTCGCAGCGTTCAGTTTTGCGTTGCCGCACACCCCACCAAAGCCGGTCAGCTCCGGTTCCGACTCGTTCGCCTGGCTGAAGGCCATGAAACTCCTGAAGCACCCCTTCGTGGCGGTGCTGTTTCTGGTGACTTTCATTGATGCGGCTGTCCACCAAAGTTTCTTCTATTGGACGTTTACATTCCTCGGCCCGAAGGCGGATGGGGGAGTAGTCGACATCCCCGCGAACTGGGTCGGGCCGGTGATGAAGATTGGGCAGATTGCCGAGATTGTGACGATGCTATTTCTGGGTTTTGTGCTGCGGACATTCGGCTGGCGAATGACGATGGTGGTCGGGGTACTGGGTCATGCAGCGCGCTTTGCGGTGTTCACGTTCGCCCCGGAGCCAGTGCCAGCGATTCTGGTCAACGCCCTCCACGGGATCTGCTACGCTTTCTTCTTCGCCACTGTGTACATCTTCGTGGACGAGTTCTTTCCGAAGGACGTCCGGTCGAGTGCCCAGGGGCTGTTTAACGTCCTGATCCTTGGGGTAGGGCCGTTCGCTGCGAATTTCGCCTGTGGCCGATTGAAAACAGAGTACACAACCAACGGAGTGCTCGATTTCTCGGCAGTGTACGAATACTCGATGTTCGCTGCGCTGATCGGGGCGGTGTTTCTCTTTGTGTTCTTCCACCCCCCGCATAAGCCGGCACCCGACCCGAGCTTTTCACAGGTCGAAGAGGATTCCCCGCCTGTGGCGTGAGACGCCCCTTGAGATGTGTCCCAGGGTTGCGCCGGGAAGCCCGGCTCCACCCTGGGCTATTGTCCGCCGACCCTTCGGGGCGAAAACTGGGATCGAACTCAATCGCGTCTGGAGGGGACGTTTCCATCTAGCACAGGGCATGTGACGTTCCGACATTCGACCACAGGACGCGCGACTCAATACCGCGGCATCCCCGGGTCAACCTTGTCTGCCCACCCGAGGATACCGCCGGTCAGGTTTACCAGCCGTGTGTACCCCTGAGATTTCAGGAACTCGATCGCCTTCGCCGACCGCATCCCGCTCTTGCAGTGGACGATGACCTCTCGGTTTCTGGGCACCTCCGCGAACCGGCTCGGAAGCTCCGGGAGAGGCAGGAGCACAGTCCCCGGGATGCGGCAGATCTGGAACTCGTTGGGGTTTCGCACATCGAGGACGTAGAGGTTCTCACCCGCATCGAATCGTTTCTTCAACGCCTCCGGAGAGATCTCGCCACCCCCCGACGCCACGACCGGACTCGGTCCGCCGCGAATCCCGCAGAACTGTTCATAATCGATCAGCCCCTTGATCGTCGGGTGGGGCGCACCGATCGGCCACTTGGGGTCGCGACGAATCTTGAAGGTCTTGAACGTCATTCCCAGGGCATCGTAGTGCAGGAGACGACCAATCAGTGGCTCCCCGATCCCCAAAATGAGCTTGATGGTTTCCGTTGCCTGGATGCAACCGATGACCCCCGGGAGGATACCCAGAACCCCACCCTCTGCACAACTTGGCACCTCCCCTGGGGGCGGGGGTTCCGGGTACAGGCATCGGTAACACGGTCCGATGGCCGGGTGAAAGACTGTTGCCTGACCATCAAAACGGAAAATGCTCCCATACACGTTCGGCTTGTTCAGGAGCACGCAGACATCGTTGACGAGATACCGCGTCGGGAAATTGTCGGTTCCGTCGACGATGATGTCGTACCGCTGTACGATCTCAAGGGCGTTCTGCGAGGTGAACCGATCCTCGTGCAGGATGATCCTCACTTCGGGGTTGATGTCGCGGAGCTTGTCGGCTGCGGACTGGCACTTCGACCGGCCGATGTCCTTCGTCCCGTGGATGATCTGGCGTTGGAGGTTGGAAGCATCGACGGTGTCGAAATCCACCAGCCCGAGCGTCCCCACTCCGGCGGCAGCCAGGTACAGGGCCAGCGGCGATCCGAGTCCGCCAGTGCCAATCACCAACACTTTTGCTGCCTTCAACTTGCGCTGCCCATCAAGCCCCACCTCGGGCATGATGATGTGCCGCGAATACCGAGCGAACTCGTTCTGAGAGAGGGAGACATCGGCCCACCGGCCGACGAGCAGGTCGGGAAGATTCATGCAGCAACTCGATGAGGTCACGGACGATACCGATGTGATCTATTGGAGCCACAACGGATCGGCCGTCAATAGCCCCTGTTTGATCCTGACGGGACTGCCCTCCGGGGTCGTGGTTTCGAGAAAGGCGATCCTGATCGGAAAACTCGGGATCACCTCTCAACGCACTGGACCCGTCTGTTTTGGGATTATAGGGGTAGCTGCCCCTCAATCGAAAGACACCTCATGATTTCGCAATTCTTGCCCCCGCTTCGTTCTCGGGCAGGCAACTTCCCCCAATATGATGACCTGAATGATCGTTCCCGATGACATCCCACAGCAGTGAGGGGTTCGACATCTGGTCGCAAAACCTACACCGAAACGGTGTCACAGAAGGGTCAGAAACCGCTTCCGATGGTGAAACCATGAAGCATCTGTGGCGATACCCACCCAAAACCCCTGGAACTCGTCACATTTGGAACGTTCCCGAGAACCCCGTGACTCAGCCGAAGCGGGGCACCACAGAAAGTGTCACATAATAGATTTGGCAGAGTATCCAAGTGTCACCCAAACGGGGCAACGCAGAAAGTGTAACAGAATAGAGTTGGCAGAGTGTTCGATTATTGAGCAAACGGGCACGCAGAACCGCTACCCTGGCCGCTGGCGAAGGCTGGAGAAAACGGCCATTCAGGCCGCTGATTCGGATCGCACGCCGAATCTCGATATTGTTCCTGGACGAGTCCTGATTCAGGAAACCGCAGAGGTTGTCGCATCTAAGAACGTGTCCAAGATCAAAACCGTGTTGTTCGCCGGGTGTGCGAAGAGGAGCAAAACGGCCNNTGGCCATCCTGGCCATGCTGGGCCAACACGGGCAAGATGCCGTGCCACCAGATTTCACGGTCTTGTTTCTGGACAACTCATAAGGAATGACGATGGGATGTATAATTGGGAGGGCGAGGCTCCTGCCGAGCCGTACCAGTCAAGCTCGGCCGGAGCCTCGCCCTCCCGTTAGACCGATGCTTGCTGCTGGAATGTGAGAGCCTCAGCGGGTTCCTGAATGAGAGCGGGCAAAGTCTCTTCTGGCGAAGGTCAAGGTGTTCCTGAAGTGAGCGAATCACTCTACACTATCGTAATCCCAGAATCGCCGCGAGGTCGATGGCCGTCGCCAATGAGCACCATACAAACGATCGTCGTAGTCTTCCTCCTCGCGAGTGCCACCGCCCTCGCAGTCGCTTACTGGCGATACACTCGCACGCCCGCCGCGAGGTGGAAATACCGCGTGTTCGCCCTGATCCGCGATCTCCAAACTCGCCGAGAGCCCCTGCGCATCGCGACGGACGTCGTGGAGGCGGTGTACACGCGCCTCGCCACCGAGGCGTTTACCATGCACCTTCAGACGATCCCAGTTGAGCGGCTCGCAGCCTTCTCCGGGATCGGGCCGGTGACGATCACCCGGTTGCAGGAGGCCGGTTTTCGCACTCTCGCGGACGTGGCTGCGACCCGGTTCGACGATCTCCCAGACATTGGGGCAGCGCGGGCGAAAGCCCTTCGTGCGGCAGTCGATTCGCTTCTGCGAGACGCCCGTTCGCGGTTCGATGCCGGAGCCTGCCCTGAAGCCCAGGCGTATCGCCACACAGTTGACGCCCTCCGAGCCAGCGAAGAGGATGGGGGACCGAAGCGGGAACGGGAACTGGCTGCGGTCGAGGCGGCACTCCACGAGGCGTATGAGCTTTTCCCCTTCGCCCGGGAGGTGACGTTCTTCAAGTTCCTGCGCCGCATAGACATGTCCCTCTTGCTCGTGGCTCTCATAAGTCAGCCGCTGCCTCAACCACGGGAAATCCCCCCTGATACAGCCCCGGCCCCGGCCAAGCCGGCGACTCCGGCCCCACCCGCTGTTCCATTGCCGTCTGTCGGGGTCGCTGCCAAGCCGACACCCGGGCCGTTCACCTTGTCGCCCCCTGCGCCAGCCGTTCCGCCAACTTCGCCACGACAGTCACCTCCTCCGACCGACCTGTTCCGGGCCGCGTTGGATGGCCAGGCGGTTCCCTCCAGGGGCACACCTGCCGAGCACCCGGATCTCGCCCGAATGCGGGCGGTCATCGGATTGGGGTTCGTCGTCGCGAAGGTCGATGGTCGCGTTGCGCAAGCCGAGCGAAAGGCAATCCGGGGCTTCCTGGAAACGACATTCGGGCACGATGCGGCATTGCGGCGGAATATCGACCCTGTCATGGAGCAGATCGGGAAATCGACCCCGACCGAGGCCGCCGCATTGGCTGCGGTGATAGCGACCGTCCCGATCGAGGAACGCCCGGCCGTGTATCGCTGGGTCGAACAGATCGCCGATGCTGCGGGGGAGCGGAACCAAAAGGAACGCGACGCCCTTGCTCGAATCGCGACGGGGCTGGGTCTCAAAGACAGCCTCTCTCCACCAGGCAATGATGGGAACACACAGACTGTCGGTCGGGTCGAGTCATCGAGACCCGACGCACAAGCCCCATCGTCGGGTCTCGATGGCNNAACTCGATGACCCGACCCGTCCACCGAAAGAGTTGCCGCAGGGAAAGCCCACTGGGGGACCAAGCCCTCCACCCGATCACCGGGCGGTACTGGAGATTGCAGGTGACGTGCCCCTCGATCCGGAGCTGATCCGCCGCCGGTTCCAGCTTCTCACCGATAAGCTCGACCCGACCAAAGTGGCCGCGTTCGGGCCGGAGTTCGCCCGAATGGCTGAGGAGAAACGGGCTCGGGTGCGCGTTGCGGCCGAAGTGCTGATGGCACCATTTGGTGAGCCCCTGGAGAAATCGGCACCACCTGCACCAACCGATCTCCGCCACAATCCTGACCTCGACGATGTCTTCGGAGCCTGACCACGCATGTCCCTCTACGACGATCACCCGCTCACGGAACTCGACCACAAAGCCCACGACGCCCTCGGGGATAAGGTGGTGGTGAAGTCGCTTGCCCAGCAGGCTGCGTTCAGCCGGCTCCCTCGTTTCGTGTCGGAGTATTTGATCGCCAAGTATGTCAAGCCGGAGTCGTGGAAAGACGACCTGACCAAGATTCAGGCGAAGATTGCTGAGCTACTTCCCGATCTCGAACACCGGGAGTTGCTCAAGGAGAAACTTCTCGGGAAGGGCGAGGTGACACTGATCGACAATATCGAGGCCCGGGTCGACCTGAAGAGCGGCCAGCGGTGGGCTCGGGTGCCCTGCCTTGGAGACGCAAAGGTCCGGGTTCCACCCTCGGTCACCGAGCAAAACCCTGGGCTCCTTCTGGGTGGGCTCTGGGGTACGGCCAAAGTGAAATACGCGCCAGAAGTGAGTGCGGATGCGCCGAATGAACTGGTCGGGTTTACACCCTTCCAGGTCGGTCCGCCCGATGTGGCGGAGTACCGGGCCACTCGCGCGAAATTCACCACCGACGAGTGGGCTGCGCTCGTTCTCCACAGCGCTGGCTACGCAGCCAGTGCGTTCCCGGACCGCCGGACCCGCCTCCTCCTGTTCGCCCGGATGGTTCCGCTTGTGGAGCGGAACGTGAACCTGATCGAACTCGGCCCTCGGCAGACGGGGAAGACCTTCCTCTTGCGGAATCTCTCCCCGCGCGTCTTCACCATCTCCGGAGGAAAGACCACCCCGGCGAACCTGTTCGTCAACCTGGCCACCAAGCAGGTTGGCATCCTCGGAACCCGGAAGGTGGTGGTCTTCGATGAGATCGCACACACCTCGTTTGGCGACGAGCAGGAAACACTCTCGACCCTCAAGGATTACATGGAGAGCGGCCAGTTCAGTCGCGGGTCACTGAACTTTGCTGCCGACGCCGGGCTGGTGTTTGCAGGCAACCTGGATGTGGAAGGGAACCGCCCGCACCCACGGTACGCTCACCTCGTCGAGCCACTCCCCAAGGAACTGATCGACTCCGCCTTGCTCGACCGGATGCACGGGTACATCCCCGGGTGGGAGGTGCCCAAAATCACCCCCGCCTCGGTCGCCACCGGGGTCGGGTTCGTCACCGACTACTTCGGGGAGGTGCTTGTCCGCCTGCGAAACGACAGTTTCGCCGACCGGGTGCAGTCGGTTCCACTCCACCCCGGGCTCACCCGCCGCGACCAGACGGCCGTTGAGAGGATTGCCTCCGGGCTCATCAAGATTCTTTACCCGGACGGCAATATGACCGACCCGGAACTTCTGGAGTTGGTCGAATTCGCCTGTGAGATGCGTCAGCGGGTGCATCAACAACTCTGTGCCCTCGCGCCGGGGGAGTTTAAGCCCCGACTGATCGCTCCGACCGCCATCACCACGCACACGGCACCCGACCTCCAACCACGGCACATCCCGGCAACGCAGGACCGACTCAACACCGAGGCGGTGGTCGGGGCCGTTACCGGCCTGGCGGTGCTGTCCAAGGACGGCCAGGAGGTTGGCGGGGATGTCATGCTGATCCAGGTGTCAGCCCTGAACGGATCACCCTCGGTAGAAGTCACCGGGCTTCACGGTGGCTCACT
This sequence comes from Gemmataceae bacterium, assembly GCA_003136315.1. Taxonomy (GTDB): domain Bacteria; phylum Planctomycetota; class Planctomycetia; order Gemmatales; family Gemmataceae; genus Urbifossiella. The sequence continues at coordinate 10,933 of PLDW01000028.1, forward strand.
ACGGGATTCGGTGCGGGCCGTGTATAACTTGGTCCGGGCGAACTTTCGTGACTTTGGTATCTCGGAGCAGCGACTGAAGTCGCAAACCGTCGCTGTCCATCTGGTAAAAATTGCCGAGCCCAAGGATGGCCCTTCTGCCGGGCTCGCTTTTGCGGTGGGGATCGTATCCGCTCTGGCAAACCGACCCGTGAAACCGGGGTGGGCATTTACCGGCGAGGTCGCGCTGCATGGTGAGGTCGGACCTGTCGGGGGGTTGGGCCACAAGATCGCCGCCGCGGCCTGGGCCGGGCGAAAGCATGTCATCATACCGGCTTCTCAGGCCAGTATCGTGAACGATCTGCCGGCGGAAGTGAAGACGGCAGTTGAGGTCCACCCGGTCACGACAGCCCGCGAGGCTCTGGTTCTGGCGCTGGTCACAGAATAGCTGGTAGCTGGTAGCTGGTAGCTGGTAGCTGGTAGCTGATAGCTGATAGCTGGTAGCTGGAACTTAATTATTGTTTGCTCATTGTAGTCGGCTACAAGCTACAAGCTACAAGCTACAAGCCACAAGCTACAAGCTACAAGCTACTGGAGAGACCGATGCATACTCGACTGGCTCTTGTGTGGATTTTCGCCCCCTTCGCTGTTGCCTTCAGTGACGAGCCACGTCCGACGGCAGTCCCCGCAGAGGTTCGCGACGGCTTGAAACTGGCTCCGTTCTACCAGAAGCATCTGGATGCGGGTGGACTACCGGTCGTTGGGTCGGCCCGGGTGTCCGACAACGCCCTCGCGGAGGCCGCCTGGATCGTGCAGCACATGCTTGAGGGCAGGGGCGATCTCATCCGCGCGATGGCGGGGAACAAGGTGCGGGTCGTGGTCATGGCTGCGGATGAATACACCACCGACATCCCCGAGCACAGTCGCTTGACACCCAAGCTTTACTGGGACCGTCGCGCCCGAGGGCTTGGAGCCACTCCGTCAGTGCCAGCAGTCAGTTGCGGCGAGGAGAACCTGCTCGGATTCGAGCGCGACCCGTACCCAAATGAAAACATCTTCGTCCACGAGTTCGGCCACGCGATTCACGGGACCGGGTTGAATATCACCGACCCGACATTTGATCGACGCCTACGCGCGGCATTCCGGGCGGCCCGCGATCGCGGCCTGTGGGAGAACACGTATGCTGCGACCAACCACTCCGAATACTGGGCCGAGGGGGTACAGTCCTGGTTCGACGACAACGCACCACCCGACGCCCTCCACAACCACGTCCGCACCCGCGCCCTGTTGAAGACATACGATCCGGGTCTGGCAAAACTGTGCGAGGAAGTGTTCGGAGATCGGGACTGGCGCTACCTCCGGCCGGCGGCCCGCAAGCCTGCCGACCGCGCCCACCTCGTCGACTACGAACCGAAGACACTCCCCCGGTTCCGCTGGCGAGATGCCCCGCTCGGCGAGAAAACGCGAGTCACCATCCAAACATCGGTCGGAGATTTCGATGTCGAACTGGATGCCAAAGGCTCTCCCGCAGCGACACGGAACTTCCTGCGGATCGCGAACGACGGCGGATATCACAGCGGTCGGCTCGACCCGGTGGTGGTCATCGGAAAACCTGATAGCGGGGAAGCGAGGAAGGGTCTTGTCCGTGCTGCAGTCAACCCGGGGTGGCATGAGAAGTGGCGCAAGAATCTGACGCTCGACGAACTCCCGGCAGTGGCCTCCGCACCGACCGATGGGACGATAGGGATGATTCGGAACAAGAGCGGAGTGGGCGGGTTTGCCGTGTTCGCAGGGGACTCATTCCCCGGACAGGATGATGTCATCCCGTTTGGGAAGGTGGTGAAGGGGATGGAGGTCGTCCGCAAAATGCTCACATCACCGCCGGACGGTGAGAAACCCAAACCCCCTGTCGATATCCGGCGAGTGATTCGCACAGAGTAACGTGAGGTGAACGGACACAGTACCGACGATAGAATGCCAATCATGCACAGAAGAGTCGCGTAACGTAAGGACTGGAATCATGCCAATACTGACCCCCGAGCAAGTGAAAACCAAGCTGCTTCATCCTGCTGTCGAGGTGCGGTCTGCCGCCTTGCAGTATTTTGCGGACGCCTTTAGCACCGACACAACGGTGCTGCCCGTGGTGATCGAAGCGCTGGAGAAATACGGACGAGACAAGGCGTTCCAGACGACTTTCCACATCAGTAAACTCGCCGCCTCCGCGCCCGTAATGAATTGGGCGATGAACGAACTGGCGATTCAGCCTAACAGCCCAAACGAGGGGAAATTATACCTCTCCAGCATTACTCAGATCTTCTGTACCGCCGATCCGGAGCTCGTCCGGCCCCATGCAGATCTCCTCTTGGCCTCAAGCAGGATTGACCAGAAATATCACACAAGGCTTCAGCGCCGACTCGCTTACGCGACCCGAGACGGGGATGCGTTATGGGCAGAACTGCAAACCATTTGCAATGAAACGGCGAAGGACCCAGACCTCTATGGGAAAGAGAGGTGGTACGAGGCAGAGGACATCGCCGAGGCACTTGCACGCCAGGGTGAGCGGCACGCCCCTCGTGTCCTGGAGTTGCTCAATCAGACGTTCGAGAGGGTTGATGAGAACCCTATGACCTGGATGGAACCGCTAGCGGTCCAGATGGCTGGGCACATGCGGCTCGAAGCGGCAACCACATTGCTTGTCGCCAAACTGCACCTTGACGTCGAACTCCTGGATGAGGATTGTGACGAGGCTCTCACCCGGATCGGGACTGATGACGTGATCCGTGCTTGCCGTGCGGATTTCCCAACGGCTTCGGACCACTTCCAACTCTGGGCCACAGGGCCACTTGGAGGCATCCACACCGACCTCGCGGTGGAAGCCTGCATCGAACTCCTCGCCCAGGAAGAAGTGCCGGACTACGATGGGTTGCTCTCGATTAGCCTTGTTGAGCATTTCTCGACCGAGGGGAACGAGGCGATCCGCCAGTACCTCCTGAAGTTCCCAGATCTCGTGGACCTGCGGGACGAGCTGATTGTTGCGTGTACAATCGTCGGTCAAGAGTTCCCCGAGATGGAGAAATGGCGAAAGGAGGCCGAGAAGGAGAAGCGGAAGGCGAGCGAGAGACAGGCCCGTTTCGAGCGACAGCGTCCATCCATGTGGCCGCTCGATGTTCCTCCACCGTCGCCCCCGCCGCCCCCTTCCCGGCCTCGCCCACTGCCGCCGCCACTGCAACCCCCGAGTGAGGTTCCGCGCTCGGTGCAGAAAGCCGGTCGCAACGACCCGTGTCCCTGCGGGAGTGGAAAGAAGTTCAAGAAGTGCTGCCTCAAATCGTAGGCGATGACTCCAGGTCCAGCAGGGAGCCTCACGCGTGAGTCTCAGGTGGCAACAGGCCCCGTTGACTCACTCAGCCCCAGGTGGTGTCTCGACGAGTGGCCTTTAGAGTGGAACGACACCAAGCTATCGCTCATCGGTCAGAATCATTCCACTAGCTGCGCGTCGGCCCAGTTGACATCGGACTGAACATCCCCTGCAGGGCCGAAATCGACGACCAGGGTGAGTTCTTTCACACCAGTGATATCGACCCGGACCGGAACTGCTGGCCCAGCGGAGAGGTTCAGGAGTTCCGGAAGTGAGTGCTCCTTGCCGTCCAGGAGGATCCGAACAACTGCCTTCCCCTGGGCACTGGATACTGTGTCAAGCCCAACGAGGGCCTCGAATCGCCGGAATTTCCCAGCCAGGTTGTACACCAGCCGAGTGCGTGGGTGAGTGCCTAGCCCACGGTCGAAGGTGGACTCACCCTCTGGAGTAAGAAGTCTGAGCGGTTCTCCGCGGACAGTTCGATTGGGAACCCACGGCCACGCCACTCCGAGGAACCCGCCCTGATCGGTGGCATACGGTTTCAAGCTGCCGAGCGAAACTCCCTTACCTCCGATGATGTCCAGAGCAACGAGATCAGCGAGCGGAACCTCGATTATCGGGCCGAATAGTGTGGTGCCTTTCAATGTCCCACCGACGAGTGTGAGCCCGGTCAGGTCGACCCGTGTACCATTGCGAAGCACGAGGTGGGCGTAGCGTCCTTTGGGTTTGCGACTTCGTGCCAGCCCGGGATTGAATGCGATTGCGGTGATTTCGGACAGACGGAGAGACCGAGCTTGCGTGAGTTGCGGTTTGAGCCTCAGTGTCTCTGCTGTTGGAAACCCATCGATGGTTCCGTGAGCGGTGTCCCCGTTGGGGAATCGGACCACATCCCGCCGGCTTCGGTCGAGAAGCCAGGTGTATTTGGCGGGGTCAGGTGGTGTGTCGGAAGGGGGGCGGGTGAGCCAGATAACATCGACAGTTGCGATTGGCACGTCCCAGACACTATCGCCCCAGGAGGGCTGGAATCGGAGTCTGTCCCCCGTCCCCCCGAGGAGGTTGCCTGGGATACGATCACCGGTCGTCGTGAGGAGGAAGGATCTTTGAGGGTGGGGTGGGAGGGCGACGCCGGGCCGTCGGAGAGCGATCAAATCCTGAACTTGCACGGTCCCGGCCGGGGTGACGAGTTCGACATTCCCGTCGGTCAGTCCCGTGAGGTGACCGTGCGGGAGGGTGTCAGAGGCTCCAGACGCAACGAACTCGTGGAGACCGTCTGGCGGAGCGGAGATAGCAACGAGCAGGAGCGTGGAAAGCATCAGGCAACTCCCAGAGGTTAAGCCTGGCCACAGAGTCGTGTGTCGGAGGAGTATGTTAGGCGACGGGCAGGAAATCGTTTACCCACTGTCTATGGACAGCCTTGCTCGGGCCGCCACGGCGGGCGGCCACTACATATGCAGTGTAGGGGTGATACTCCATCCCACGGCAGTCGCCATGGGGGTGTGGGGTGACATCTTTGGCTCAGGACCACTGCGTTGCGGAATCCTCTCGGAGAGACGTGTGGCTGACTGGACTTTCAAGCTATTGTACGATGGAGAATGCCCGTTCTGTCGTCTTGAGGCGAGGTGGCTGGGCTCTCTCAACCGCTCTGGGCGTTTGGCTCTGGAGGACATCGCTGCGCCAGGCTTCGACCCGGCACAGTATGGGAGTACGCTTCCGGAGATGATGGGTGCGCTTCATGGCGTCTTCCCAGACGGCCGCAAGACGCTGGGGCTGGAGACTTTCCGACAGGCCTACCGTGCCTTGGGGCTGGGGTGGGTACTCGCTCCGACGGGCTGGCCGGTACTCCGGCCCATCTTCGATTTCCTGTACAACCTCTTCGCCCGTTATCGGGTTCAGATGGGAGGACTCTTCCGTCGGCCGTGTGCTGGTGACCGATGTACACTGCCGATCGCGAAGCGGAAGACGTGATTACGGGACGGAAAGTGTTTGGCAGGACGGAAATTAGGATCTATCCTCAGTATGTGGTCGAGATCCGCTTTTCGAGATGGCCAGCGGAGGTTTCGTGATGCCTGAGCACGAAGCAACGAATCTGGAATGTGATCCCCGATTTCCAGGCGGTCCGTGGACGGGGTTTTTCCTGCAATATTGGCTTCCTGGTCGGCATACAACGAATGTTGATCTGACCTTTTCCCTTGGAAACCTCAACGGCGATGGTCAGGATTTTGTGGGGCGGTACAGCATTGATGGTCATTATGATGTGGTTTCTGGCCAATGTGAGTGGACGAAACGATACCACGGCAGGCATTCCGTCGACTATCGGGGTGTGAACGACGGCCACGGCATCTGGGGTGTGTGGGAAATTCGCCAATTTGGTGGCCTCTACGTCGACCGTGGCGGCTTCCACCTCTGGCCCGAGGGAACGGATGTGTCTCGGGAATCAGCCGAGACCGAGCAAGCGGTGTTGGCGGCGATGCGAATGGAATTCGGGTCGCCAGCGTACCGCGTGGTTCGCGGCCTCCTCGTTCTGAGCGTCGCCGTTGCGATCGCCATGCTGCTGTGGTGGGGCTTGAGCTACTGAGCCCTCCACATGGCGTTGCCAAGGTCCAGTTGTGAGACCACCGGTGGAGATCCGGTGCAGCCTTGCCGGTGATCGATCAAGCAGTTGTGAGGAGATCGTCCCAGTCGGAGGCATCGAAGATGCGCTCAGCCATCCGCTCCAGGCGGGTCGGGTCAGTGATCCCCTGAAGCCCCGTCTCCGCCATCGCCGGGAGCTGGCCAAACCGCTTCCGCCCCTGGATAAGCAACATCCGACGCGCCTCCTCAATGGCACCCTGAGCCACGCCTTGTGCCACGCCTTGTGCCACGCCTTTGTTGAGAATCCACTGGTAGGTGGTCGAATCTTCGAGTGTCATGCTGAGACTCCGATACAGGTTATTGATCAGGGTCGAGTCGTACCGCAAGCCGCACAGGACGAACGCTGAGCCGAGCAACTCATCGGCCAGTTTACGGTCCACATCGGATTGCCGCAATCGATCCCGGAATCGGCTGACCGCCCCAGGGAGATCGGCAGTGGCCTCGTTGGTCAGGAGGGCGAGGGGTGCGGTCCCTGGTCCACCGGCCAGGAGAGGGGTGATGGGTTCCTCCCAGAGCCGCACAACTCTGTATCGAAACTCATGATACGCCTGACCGTCGGCACCAAGGCGTGTGTACAACCCGGTCAGGTCGGAGGCGTTGGCTTCCGGTCGCAGAAGGAGAACGACCGAGTGAATGGGCTCGACGTGGATATGCCCCAGAAGGACGTTGTAGCGTAGCAGACGGGCGGGCATGCCGAGTGAGGACTTGGCCTCCATTTCCAGGTGGATCAAGGCTGGGGGTGGGCCGGGGAGGCGAAACACCTTGTCCGCCTGAGCGGTCACCGACAGGTCGGTATCGACGACGGAGGCACGTCCCCCGTGAGTGAGCCCGAGTTTGGCGGCGAGGAAGGCCGCCCAATCGTCCGGGCAGGCGTCGATCAAGCGGTTGAGGGTCGCATCAAACGGCTTGGACATGCTCACTCCTGTGAGCAGAATCGATTCCCGGAATTAATCACTGGGCAAGTTGGTTCAGGGAGTGTCGTCGAAGCCACGATCCGTCCCTCAACTGCCCCCAACCGCTTCACTCGTGTGGTAGACCACCTCACCTCCTTCCCAACGGGCATCCCATGATGGCCTGGATAAGGTTGCCAGCCGTGCTTTGAGCGCCGCAACCGCGTCGTTGAGACGACGCTCCACTCCAGGAGCCCCTAACAGTACTCCGAATGCTAACAGCGCGTCCGCATTTCGGAAATGGTAGAGTATCTCGTCTGGGACGCCAGCCTCAACCAACGGGTCAACGAACTCCCGCCGGGCGATGGTCGATGCACCCGCGTTGATTGGCCAGCTTCCGGACCGGATTGCCTCCAGCGTGCCAAGTGCCAAGCACAAGGCGAATGCCTCACGGTCAGCCGAGGCTACGGCCAAGGTGTATGATCTCTCTATCATATGGTCTCCCAGACAATTTTTGGCTTCTTCATTGTCAACACAGCCTTGAGTGTGGCTTTGAACGGCTTGGACATACTCAGCCGTATGAATCGAGTTGAGATCGAGTGGGAGTCACAGGCCACTTTCGGTCAGGCGGTGGCGAGGAGATCGTCCCAGTCGGTGGCGTCGAAGATGCGTTCGGCCATCCGCTCCAGCCGGGTCGGGTCAGTGATCCCCTGAAGCCCCGTCTCCGCCGTCGCCGGTAGCTGGCCAAACCGCTTCTGCCCCTGGATGAGCAACATGCGACGCGCCTCCTCGACGACACCCTGAGCCACGCCTTGAGCCACGCCTTGGGCCACGCCTTGGGCCACGCCTTGGGCCACACCTTTGTTGAGAATCCACTGGTAGGTTGACGAATCTTCGAGTGTCATACTGAGACTCCGATACAGGTCAATGACGAGGTTCGAGTCGTACCGCAGGCCGCACAGGACGAACGCTGAGCCGAGCAACTCATCGGCCAGTTTACGGTCCACATCGGATTGCCGCAATCGATCCCGGAATCGGGTCACCGCCCCAGGGAGGTCGGTAGTGGCCTCGTTGGTCAGGAGGGCGAGGGGTGCGGTCCCTGGTCCACTCGCCAGCAGAGGGGTGATGGCTTCCTCCCACAGCCGCACGACTGAGTACCGAAACTCATGATACGCCTGACCGTCGGCTCCAAGGCGTGTGTACAACCCGGTCAGGTCGGAGGCGTTGGCTTCCGGTCGCAGAAGGAGAACGACCGAGTGAATGGGCTCGACGTGGATATGCCCCAGAAGGACGTTGTAGCGTAGCAGACGGGCGGGCATGCCGAGTGAGGACTTGGCCTCCATTTCCAGGTGGATCAAGGCTGGGGGTGGGCCGGGGAGGCGAAACACCTTGTCCGCCTGAGCGGTCACCGAGAGGTCGGTATCGACGACGGTGGCTGCTCCGCCGGGTTGGAGCCCGAGTTTCGCTGCAAGGAAGGCCGCCCAATCGTTTGGGCAGGCGTCGATCAATCGGTTGAGGGTGGCGTCGAACGGCTTGGACATGCACCCCTCCCGCAAACGGGGTTGAGTTCCCGAAGCCTGTCCAGGGCGTTGCCCACGACGAACCCGGGGCGTTGCCCAAACACCCAGGGCGTTGCCCAAACACCCAGGGCGTTGCCCTGGGCTAAAAACTCCCAGCCTTTCAGGCTGGATGCCCCACTAGTTGGTTCTCACCCTGAAAGGGTGAGAGTATTCAGCCCAGGGCAACGCCCTGGGTGTGAGGCCAACGCCCTGGGGTCGGGGGTTATGCCCTGATCCTCCTCAGTCCAGGCGGAAACAGACGCGGCACCCGCAGCCGCCGTCACGGCTGCCAGGCCCGTACCCGTCGCGAGACGCCACGCGGCAGTTGACCGGAACGTCGTACCAGCCACCACCACGCAGGACGCGATATTCGTTTGATTATTTTGTCAATTGTATAGGATTGGTTTGCTCCCCAGCCGCATATGGCCCGTACCAGTCCTGGCACCACTCCCAGACGTTCCCGTGCATGTCGTAAAGCCCCCACGCATTGGCGGCGAGTTCCCCGACCGGATGCGTTTCGCTGCTGGCATTGCCCGAGTACCAGCCCGCCTTCTTCAAGGCCGCCTCGCCATCGCCCGTGTGGTAATCCGTAGTTGTCCCTGCCCGGCAGGCATACTCCCATTCGGCTTCCGATAGCAATCGAATGGTCACCTGCCCCTTCAAGTGAGCGGTCAGCTTTTTGCAGAACTCCTGGCAAGCCTCCCAGGACACAGTCTCGACTGGCCTGTTCTCGCCTTTGAAGTGGGAAGGGGTCGCGCCGGTGATTGCCTTCCACTGCGCCTGAGTGACGGGGTGGATGCCCGTGTAAAACCCTTTGGTCAGCGTCACACGTTGGACAGGTTTCTCATCGTCATGTCCATTGGTGCTCCCCATCATAAACGTACCCGGGGGGCACCAGGCAAACGCCATTTTCACCCCGCCAGGTAGGACCAGTTCTGTGCGGTCGCCAGCTTTGGGGCCAGAGGGTGCCACCACCACGGGGGTAGGAGGAGGTGGCGAGGGCGGTGGAGTCGGATTGAGGAGCCTGGAGAGCCCTCGGATCAGCGTATCCACATCGGGGTGAAAGCGCGGATCACGACCGACTTCGAGGCCGTTCCGGTAGACGAGATCTTGAAGGGAATCGGGCAAGTGGACAGCCTTGGGCATTGCCGCCTTATTCACAAGTACCGGGATGACCGGGATGTTCCGCTTCAGGGCGGTCTCGATCTCCAGTCGGACGAAATCGTGCGGGTCGTCGAGTCGTCGGGTGCCGTCCTCTGTCGCGATGCTCAGCCAGGTCGGGCCGATCACCGCGAGGAGCACCTGGCAGTCCTCAACTGCCTTGCGGATGACCTGGCGGAAGTCGGAACCGAACGGGATCACATCGACATCACGGAAGAGGATCTGCTTGTCGAAGTGCGCGCGAAGGCGGTCGAAGATACGGCCAGTGATGTCGGCCGAGTCGTCGCGGCGGTACGAGATGAAAACCCGGCTCATGGGGCAACCAGCGATCGGAACCGGAGTGGATCACGGCGTTGATGGAATGATAACGCCTGGGAATGCCAAGTGCAAAGCAGAGTTGGGCGTTGGGCAGGTGAAATATCCCTGCGTCCCAGGGTTGCGCCGGAGGACCGGCTCCACCCTGGGCTATTATCCGCAGCCCCATTCGGGGCTCCAATAAAGGCGAGGTTTTGAGTCCCGAAGGGACGTCAGACAATAGCCCAGGGCGTCAGCCCTGGGCGGGGCAGGTGTTACACCGCATCCCAGGCTCCCAGGGCTGACGCCCTGGGCTACTTTCTACCGCCCCTTCGGGGCTCCGAGCCCGATCACTCGCTCGGCCCCTGTGTCTCCAAAAACGCGAATACCACCCGGATGTGGTCGTAGCTCACCTCACCGTTTAGCTCCATGAACACTGGCTTGAGTCGAGCCAGACCGTGAATGTCCGCGGCGGCGGCCACACGCTCGCACACGTCCTCTGGCACCCATCCGAAGATCGATGCCGGTTTCTCGGTCCGGACGAAATCGGCCAGGAACTCGTTGATTGTCGCCACGGTCACACCGACTCTCGCGGCTGCATCTGCGACGGAGGCACCTTTTCGGAACTGGCGGAATGCCAGTTCCTTTTTCGGGGTCATCTTCACCGGTGCCGAAGGGGTCGGGCTGGTCACCCGGGGAGCCGGGACATCCGTTGACAGCCCCGTCCGCTGGCAGTGGGCGATGATCGCGTTGAGGAACACCCGGCCGAACGACTGGAGCCGGTAGTCGCCTACCCCGGAGATTCGCCGCAGGGCGTCTTCGGTTGTTGGTCGACCGCGAGCCAGTTCCGCCAGGACGGTGTCGGGGAACACCTGATACGGCTGTGTCCCCGCACGGGCCGCCTCCTGTCGGCGGAGTTGACGGAGAACCTCGAACAGTTCCGCATCGGCACCCGGCGGAAGAGCGGCCGGTGGCTTTCCAGGGGACTCACCGGCACTGGCACGGCGACCAGCCGCGTGAGGTGCCTCCGCGAGCCGGATCAATCGCACCGGGCTTTCCCCCCGCATCACGGCCCAGGAGCGGGGAGTCAGTTTCAGGATCGGATACTCACCCGTGTCCTGCCGCAAGGCGTCCTGACCAATCAACTGATACATCCAGTCGCGGAGATCCTCTTTCGAGATTTCCTGGAGCAGTCCATAGGTGGTCAGCTTGTCATGTCCACGGGAGAGGATGGCAGAGGTCTTCGCACCGCGAAGGACATCGATCACGTGGTTAATCCCAAAGCCCTCCTTCACCCGGGCCACGCACGAGAGGATCTTCTGGGCCACCACCACCGCGCCGGGCACCTCCGCCGTGTCTCCCAGGCAGATGTCACACGCTCCACAACTCTCCGCCTCGAACTCCTGGCCGAAATAACGGACCAGTGCCTTGTGACGACAGACCGCCCCGCGGCAATACCGCGCCATGTCATTCAAGTGGCTCAGGCTCGCTGCGATGTATTCCGGCGATGCCCCGGCCTCTTCCGCGGACTTCTCGGTGATCGACTTGAGGGTCAGGAAATCGGCACCGGAGTAGAGCAGCACACACTCCGACGGCAGCCCGTCACGCCCCGCCCGGCCGGTCTCCTGCTGGTAGTGCTCGATCGATTTGGGCATGGCTGCATGGGTCACGAATCGGACATTCGATCGGTCGATCCCCATCCCGAAGGCGACCGTCGCCACGATAATGTCGGCTTCCTCGGCAGCGAAACTCTCTTGCGTCCGACGACGCTCATCAGGGGTCATCCCAGCGTGATAGGGAAGGGCCTTGTAACCTGCCCCTTGCAGCGCGGTCGTTGTGTCATCCACATCCTTGCGGCGAAGACAATAGACGATCCCGGCGTCGCCCGGGTGTCGGTCGATGACGTCTTGCACCTGGGCGAGCGGACTGACCCGAGGGAGAACCCGGTACGTCAGGTTCGGGCGGTCGAAATACCCCACGATCACATCGGGATTGTGTAGTCCCAGTTGCTCGACGATATCTCGTCGGACGCGGTCCGTCGCGGTGGCTGTGTAAGCGTGGACCGCCGCACCGGGGAAGAACTCCTTGAGCCGGGCGAGCTGCCGGTATTCGGGCCGGAAGTCGTGCCCCCAGTGGCTGACGCAGTGGGCCTCGTCCACCGCGACCGTGTGCGCACCGGCATCGCGCAGGAATCGAGGAGTGTCGGTATTGATGAGCCGTTCCGGTGAGGTGAACACGAGCCGAATGGCACCCCGCCGAATGTCTCGGGCAGCGATGGTCCGTTCCTCATTGGTGAGCGTGCTATCAAGCCGGGTCGCTGGGACACCGATGCGATTCAGTCCATCCACCTGGTCCTTCATCAGCGCGATGAGAGGGGAGACGACGACAGTCAATCCGCCACGGACGACGGCAGGCGCCTGGTAGCAGAGGGATTTCCCGGCACCGGTCGGGAGTACCACGAGTGAATCTCGGTCACCGAGGGCGGCCTGGATGGCCCGCTCCTGGAGCGGCCGAAGGGATGCGAAACCCCAGTGTCGCTTGACCGCCGCGAGGAGTTCCGGCGGTAGAGGGTGTGGTGTGGGCATGAGGTCGTTCCGGGACCGCGGTGCGGAGTAGGTGGACCTTGACACCTGTACCCTACCCCGTCGCCCGGCCACTCGTCCACCCCACGCCGAAAATATCCGCTGGTCGTCAGCCGACTGAAGAAAGCAAACCCACGTTGGGCGAGTCGTACCAGATCGTCACAGAGGGCTGGCCGGTTCGATTGGCCTTTGGTCACGAGTGCGGACCCTGAAGCGCTCCGAATTGGTGGCCAATCCGAAGGCGGGGGCAGGAGCTAATAGACCCGTGAGTTTCACGAGCGAGTTCCGAGCGAGCGGCGAGCCGTAAGGCCGCCGGTTGGAACTGAAGGTTCGCAGACGCTTGAGGTCAAGCACCGGCGGGCTGACGCCCGCTCGCCCTAATCGGGTATCCTTTCTCCTGCCCACCGCCTATAGAATCGGATAAAGACGCACATCCATGATGAGGCTCCCAGATGCCCCCACCAGAACCCGCACCCAAAAAGAAGCGCAAACCCCGGCCGGATGAGCCCAAAATTTCTCGATTGTCCAAGCCGGAGGGGATGTCCCTTGATGAATGGCAAACCCGCCTCCGACGACAATTCGGGCAGGAACAGAAGTTCCTCCTCAAGAACCTTGGCACGCGCGAGGCATTCTCCGACTTCCTCGTCACGAACCCCCAGTCTCGCGGAACCTATCGGGTTACGATCCGCGGCAATGCCCTCGGGGATAACACGTGTGGGTGCCCGGACTTTACCACCAATACTCTTGGCACCTGTAAGCACATCGAATTCGTCCTCGCGCGTCTGCATCGACGCAAAGCCGCCCGGGCCGAGTTGAAAGCCGGTTATCGACCAGCCGGCGGAGAGGTCTTCCTTCGTTACGGCGCGCGACGTGAGGTGTGCTACATCCCCCCTGCTGATGCCCCACCCACACTCCTCCCCCTCATCACCAAACACTTCACCCCGGATGGCCGCCTGAAATCCCCAGCGGAGTTTGATGCATTCGTCGCCGCTGCCACCGAGATCGACGCGGACCTTCGCGTGAGCGACGACGTGCGCGCTTTCCTCGCCGAACTCCGGGATGCGGACGACCGCGCCCGGCGGGTGACCGAGGCATTCCCCAAAGGTGCCGCCAGCCCCGCGTTCAAGGATCTGCTCAAGGTACCGCTCTACGAGTACCAACGCGAGGGAGTGCTCTTTGCTGCGAAGGCCGGGCGGTGTCTGATTGGGGATGAGATGGGGCTCGGAAAAACTGCCCAGGCGATCGGGGCAGCCGAGGTCATGGCCCGATTGTTTGGTGTTGAACGGGTGCTGGTGGTGTGCCCGACCTCCCTCAAGCACCAGTGGAAGAATGAACTCTCACGATTCACTTCCCGCACGGTCCAGGTGGTCGATGGGCTCCGACCCAAGCGGGCCGAGGCGTTCGCGGACCCGGCCCCTGTGTTCAAGATCACCAACTACGACACCGTCCACGCGGATCTCGACGCGATTACTGGCTGGTCACCCGACCTCGTCATCCTTGACGAAGCGCAGCGGATCAAGAACTGGACCACGCGGGTTGCGCGGAGTGTCAAGCAAATCCAGTCGCCGTATGCCGTCGTCCTCACGGGTACGCCCCTCGAAAACCGCCTGGAGGAACTCTTCTCGATCATCGACTTTGTGGACCGGCACCGACTCGGGCCAAAGTTCCGCCTACTGCACGAACATCAAGTGCGGGACGACGCCGGCAAGGTGACGGGCTATCGGGATTTGGGCCGGATCGGCCAAACCCTCTCTCCGGTTCTGCTCCGCCGGCAAAAAGATCAAGTACTGAAGCAACTCCCGGAGCGGATCGAGAGTACCGTGTTCGTTCCCATGACCCCGCTCCAGCGAGATCTGCACACGGAAAACCAGGAAGAAGTGGCGCGACTGGTGGCCAAGTGGCGGCGATTCAAGTTCCTGAGCGAGGCCGATAAACAGCGACTGATGGCTGCGCTCCAGAACATGCGAATGGCCTGTGACTCCAGTTATCTGCTCGATCCGAAATCCGATCATGGGCTCAAGACCGAGGAAATCATGACCGTTCTGGGGGAATTCCTGGAGCGGTCGGGGACAAAAGCAGTCGTGTTCAGCCAGTGGCTGCGGATGCACGAACTCCTCGTCCGCTCGGCCGCAAAACGGAAGTGGGGACACGTCTGCTTCCACGGTGGAGTGGACGGAAAGAATCGAGGGAAGCTGGTTGCGAAGTTCCGCGACGACCCGAACTGCAAGCTGTTCTTCAGCACCGACGCCGGAGGGGTCGGGCTGAACCTCCAGTTTGCGTCTGTTGTGGTGAATGTCGACCTGCCCTGGAACCCGGCGGTTCTGGAGCAGCGAATCGGCCGGGTCCACCGACTTGGTCAAGAGCAACCGGTGCGCGTGGTGAACTTCGTCGCCAAGGGAACCATCGAGGAGGGGATGCTATCCCTGTTGCGATTCAAGAAGGGGCTCTTCGCCGGTGTGCTCGATGGGGGAGAAGCGAATATCGACATGGGCGGCAACCGGATGACCAAGTTCATGGAGGCGGTCGAGGCGACCACCAGCGGCATCCCTCCCGCGGCCCCTGCCGAGCGGGAGGAGGCAGCCGAGGCAAAGCGGGAATTCGCCGACAAGCCGAAGCCAGTGGCCACGGAGGCCGCACCTGCGACCGATCCGTGGGGAGCGTTCCTCCAGGCTGGCGCAGCTCTCCTCAAGCAGGTGTCCGCCGCCGGCCCAAGCGGTGTCAAATCGCTGGTCCGAAAGGATGAGGCGACCGGCGAGACCTTCCTCCGGCTTCCTGTGCCGTCGGAAGCCATGCTCAGCCAGGCCGTGTCGGTCCTCGGCCAACTTCTCGAAGGGTTGCGGAAGTAGCAGTCGGCTCAACCGGATCGGTCCGAGCGGTCGATCCGAATATCACCGTAAATCCCCCTGACCGGCCGGTGGCGGCTGGTCGAGCGCGGAGCGAATTCGCTCCCTGGCTTCGGGGGATAGGCTATCGTCTGTCGGTGGTGGACCATCGGTCGCATTCACTAACGCGACATGCAGGCGCAGAACCTGTCGATGGAAACGACGGCATGGTCCGCAGAAAAGCGTGTGAGTGCGCAACCCCACCCTCTCGCTGACCGAGAGGGTTGCATCCACGGACCTGGTGATGAGTTCCGCAGCGGTCCGGCAGATCATGGTTTCGGCTCCCCGCCCTGTGGCTCCTCTCCAAACCAGTTCTGGGAAAGGCACGACCACATCCGAAGCCTGGCCCGGTGGAGCATCACCCACAGGTTTGACGGCGACAGCCCCAATTCCTGACAAATCGCTTCACTCGCCGTCTCGTCAAAATAGCGTAGGGTGAATGCCTCGTGCAGTCGGGCCGGAAGTTTTCCCAGGCAAGAGTACATGACCGCCCAGAACTCCTCGCGTTCGGCTGGCTGGGCTGGATCGTTCCGACGCCATCGGCCTGGCGCTACCTTCCATTCGCCCCGACGATCGAATAGACCGTCTGCAAAGGTATCAGGCGTCTCATTCGTACCTGCCTGGATTCGCTCACGGACACGTCGACGAAGCCAATCGGCCGCTTTACGCTTGAGGATGGCCGTGAGCCAGGTCCGCTCGGATGATTGCCCGGAGAATTCGGCTCGTCCTCGCCAGGCGGCCAGCAACGTCTCCTGAACCAGATCCTCGGCCGCTTCCCGTTGCCGGACCGCAGCGAGGGCGAACCGGTAGAGGTAGTCGCCGTGTTGCTCGATCCACCCGCAAGGGTCGACAGCAGACCCGGCATGATCGGACGGTCCCGGCCCTGTGCTTGTCATCGCACTCCTCATCACTATCGGCAGAGTCCCCTGGCGGGGTTAGTCGCGGCCAGTGAGAGGTCTTACAACCCGCCAAGAGAATCCCGTTTCGGAAATGATTTTCGATACCGCAGTGTAAGGAACTCGTCGGTCGGGCGACTGACTGGGGACGGATCGGGCAAGGTGGCTCGATCTCTCCGCCCGTCTCGTTCTGGAAAGGATTTCCAATCATGACCCAGTTTCACAGCCATCGCCAGCCCGCAGTCGCGTCCCGCATCCGCCTCGGAGTTGAGTTGATGGAAGATCGCTCGGTTCCCGCTGCGAGCATTCTCAACGGGCTGTTCGATCCGACACAGGTCAACCCATCGTTCGGGGCAGCCACCGCGAACATCTATACGGAGACGAATAATCCGAATTCCGGGTCGAACGCAATTCTCGGGTTTCACCAGGATGGGAACGGCAGCCTCACCCAGTTTGGTACATTTGCGACGGGCGGGACCGGCCAACTCAACATTCCGAAGGTGGTTGGCCCGGACGACGGGGATCAGGAGGTCCAGGCCAGTGCAGACGGTCGGTATCTGTTCGCTGTGAACGAGGGGAGCAATACGGTGTCGGCGTTCCGAATCCTGCCAACCGGAAACCTGAAACTGATCGGTGTCTTCGCCTCGGGGGGGGAACAGCCGGATAGCATCGGCATCGTGGGGGATCATCTGTACGTGGCCAATCGCGGTGACGCCACCCAGACCCATCCCGGTACGATCGCCCCAAACGTCACAGGGTTCGACATCGCGCCGAACGGGGCGCTGACCCCAATCCCAAATTCGACTGTGTCATTCCCGGTCGGGACGTTCGTGACGCAGACCCTGGCATCGCCAGATGGCCGCTTCCTGTTCGTGGAAGACGCCACCTTGTCTGGAACTCCGGACGGAAACTCCATCAACCCCTTCCAGATCAAGGCCGATGGCGCCCTCCAAATGGCGCCCGGTGGGGCTGTGGCGGCAGCGGCCAACCCGTCGCTCCTACTCGGTGCCGCGGTCAATCCCTACTTGAACATCGTGTATGCGGGTTTGACGGCGAACAGTCAGGTGGGAGTGTTCACCTACGACGAAACTGGCCGTACCTCGTTCGTTGGTGCATCGCCAGACCTGGGGACAGCCCCTTGCTGGTGCGTGGTCAGCCCGGATGCTCGTTTTCTGTACGTTTCCAACACAGCCACGGACTCGATCGGGGTCTATTCGCTCGCAGATCCGCTTCACCCGGTTCAGATCCAGGATCTCGTTCTCGGCGGACCGCATTCGGCGACCGGCACGGGGTATCAGACAGCAGTTTTCGAGATCGCGTTGGATTGGACGACTCGATCGCTCGATGTCATCGGTCAGTCCAGTGATCCGACGTTCCCGCAGGGGAACCAGTTGCACTCGCTGACGGTCGCCCGTGATGGCACCTTGACCGAGAACACCGGTCCGATCATCTTGTCAGGGGCCGAGGTTCCGGCGGATGCTCACCCCCAGGGACTCGCCGTGGTGGCCACCGGCCACGAGCACTGGCACGATCTCATCGGGCAGCGATTTGCTGGGTTCGATTTCGGAGATGAGACTTCTGCGCTGGGCCAGTACTGGGGTCACCGTCATGGCTGACCAGCGACCAGACGACCAATGGCTGCAATGAGGTCAGGTGGTGAGCCTGCCACTATCCGGGCAAGGACGCCCTCTCGAACACACCACACGGTTCGACGGGAGGGTTTAAGATGGGCCAATCCTCAGTCTGCAACAATCGGGAATCCGTCGTCGGAGCGTGTCCCTCTGTCTGTCCGCGTCACGGCGCACTCAGACCGATTCTCATCGGAGTTGCGTGGCTGGCGGCTGCGGTTGCGTCGCTGTCCGTGGCCGCGATCCCTGACGATTTCGGGGAATCGTTGTGTGGTGTGTGGGGCTGCTTCCCCCCGATCACCGCACTGGCGGCCATGCATCTCTTTTGGTGTGTGGTGTTTGGGGCAATCGTCTGGGCGGTCCGCAGGTGGCGTCCGGCCAGCCTGCGAGCGTGTGGAATGATCCTGCTCCTCGCCGCTACGGCTGCAACGGCCGCGGCGGTCGGGAGGGATCTGTACGAATGGCTCGAATGGATGCCCGCCGTGGAACGCCACTATTGGCCCAGGCGGGTCGCCTATCTTCTCTTGACGCAATCAGACCTACCGTTTGTTCAATCTCTAATTGCTGGGTTTGCAGGTATCGTTTTGGGGGGGCGGCCAGCTCGCCGTGGGATAGACCCGATCAACTCTGGGTTGAACCAGGCCGCAACGAAGGGCCTCCTTTAGGAGTATCGGACTGAACCCCTCGACTGTGAGGCAGAGGGGAGTCAATTGCCCTCCGGCTCCCCCTTCTTTCTTAGGGAAGGGGGTTGGGGGGTTAGGTTTTGTCCACTAGCCCTTCTCCCCAATAACCGCAAGCAATATCGGTCCGCCATCAAGGGTTACAGACAGGGAAGCGACGCTCTCCGAGGCAGCCTGGCTCTCCGAGACGGTCGGGAATCTTCACGCTGCTTCTCGCCCTGGCTGCGGCAGCGAAAGCAGTCCCGGTCTGGCAGACTCTCCTCCACTGTCTCGAATGAATGGCTTTCGAAGAACCTCACATCTGGCCCACGGGGATTGGCGACATACCATTGACCCTGACGATTATCCCACTCGTTCAATCCCTGACTGCCAGGATTGCGGGCATCGTTCTCGGGAGACGGTCGGTAACTCGCACTGAGAAAGGTCTTGGGGGCTGAGTCGGTCGTCTCTCGGTGTTGCGTCTCTCTCACCAGGAGTTTCGATGAATCGGTTCGTTCGCTCCCTCGCGGTCGGTTTGGTGCTGCTCGGATTGGCTGCGGGGCTCAGTACGCTTGTCGGGTGCGGAGGGGGCTCCCCGACGGAGAAGAAGGTCGACAAACCGAAGGGCGACTCGAGGCAGGGCGAGCCCAAGAAGGATGAGCCCAAGAAGGATGAGCCCAAGAAGGATGAGCCCAAGAAGGACATGCCGAAGGTCGATCACAAGAAAGCAGTACCGACGGCGAAGAGCTGACCCGCTGGAGGTGTCCTTGGGGACCCCCTTAACATCAGACCTGAACAGGCTTTGTGTCTCACAGGTGCGGGAGGGCGAGAGTCCGGTCGAGCCAGTGACATCACTGCTCAACGGGATTCTCGCCCTCCCGCATGACGGGTTCTCTCTCCTGGAACTGGCTGGTCCCGGGATACTGGACAGTGAACGAGCCGGATCATGTCGCCCGCCGAACCTCCTCCCGGGGTCCGATGTCGTTTTCTTCGTGGCTCGCTCGATTCCCCGGATGAATCGGTCATGTCCCCCACCGCCCGCCTCCCCCGGTCAATCTGGTCATCGCTCCCCGAGGATCGGCTTCTCGCTCAGTGCGAAGTCGACACCTACCGGGCCAGCGGGCCGGGCGGGCAGAAGCGGAACAAGACGAGCTCGGCCGTCCGCCTTCGGCACCTCCCAACCGGGTTGATTGTGATCGCGGAGGAGAGTCGATCGCAGCATGAGAACAAAGCCCGGGCTTTGAAACGACTGTGGCATGCCCTGTTCCTGCACCTGCGCGACGACCTACCCAACGCCCACCGGACCCCCGAGATGATCGCTGCCCACCCCGATTATGCCAGCGCCCAGGCTCAGGCTGGCAAGTTGAAGCTGAGCGCGAAAAACCCGAGGTTCTGGCCAGCAGCCGGGGTCGTGTTGGATGTCCTTTTAGCGGTCGAGGCCCGGGTTGGGGATGCTGCCGACTTGCTTGGCGTGTCGACCGGTAACCTGATCGATTTCCTGCAAACCGACCCGAAGGTGTGGCAGGAGGCGAATCGACTCCGGGCGGTGTTTGGGCAAAAGCCGCTACGCTGACGGCCAGGGATCGGGTATACCGAATAGATCGGCTCGTGGGCGAGAGCCTCCCGGGGTCGTCCGTCTCGATCCCCGATCGACCCGATCCCCGACCTACTCGATTGGTGCCGAATGCCTCCGCCGGGGTTTAGCTGGGTCGACAAGCCGCATCTGGCTGCCCTCGCCCTTCCGGAGTCGGCGGCCGACCTCGCCTGGCTTCGCCGGAGCGGGGTCGAGATCCTCATTTCCCTGACCGAGACCCCGATCCCCCGTCAGTGGGTGAACGAGGCCGGGTTAATGGCGGTGAATGTTCCGGTTCCGGACATGGAAGCGCCCACCGACCGCCAACTCGATCACCTGCTTGACACGATCCGCAAGGCAAACGCCTCGCGGATGGGGGTTGCCGTTCATTGCGGAGCCGGGCTCGGCCGGACCGGGACAGTTCTCGCAGCGTATTTCGTTGCACGCGGGATGACTCCGAAGGAGGCCGTGGCCAGGGTGCGTGAGCTGCGTCCCGGATCGGTCGAAACCGCTGAGCAGGAGCGGGCAGTGGAGTCGTTCGCCCGGCGATACAAAACGGGAGGGGAAAAGGGTGAGCATCCGGCCGGTGGGGCATGAGGACTACCGGAGAAAACCTAACCCCCCAACCCCCTTCCCTGGGAAGGAAGGGGGAGCCAGAGGGCGGTTTTACTCTCCTGTGCCTCCCAGACGAGGGGTTTTTCTCCTGTGGTCGGAAGGTTCAGCCCGAATGCCCCAGAACGGCCACCTAATCGCCCAGGAAATCGACTTTCCAGTTGCGGTCGGATTTTGTCGAAGCTAATATCGGTATTGACCCCAGGCTGCACAGCCGGGCGGTCTCCGCTGGTAGTCCCACCACCACAACCCATTCCTGCCAACCCGCAATTCTCAGGAGGCCTGTCTCATGTTGACCATCTGGGGTGATCGCCAACGCTACTGTGACGGCGTGAACCGCCGTAACTTCCTGCAAATCGGGGCGTTCGGGGCTGGGCTCACGCTCACCGACATGCTCCGTGTCAAGGCGGCCAATGAGCCGGGCCGGACACCGAGCAAGTCGGTCATTATGATTTACTTGCCGGGCGGACCGAGCCACATTGATATGTACGACCCCAAACCCGAGGCCCCGGCCGAATTCCGCGGCGAATTCAAGCCGATCAGCACCAGCGTCCCGGGAATCCAGATCAGTGAGCACATGCCCCTCCAGGCCCGCATGATGGACAAGCTGTCCATTGTTCGGTCGCTGGTCGCCAACGATGAGCACAGCGACTCCTACGTGATGACCGGTTATACCGAGCAGGTCAACCGTGCAGCCACCGGCGGGCAGCACCCCTCGATCGGGGCGGTTATCTCGAAGACCCGGAGCGGGCAAACCAACGACGTTCCTCCGTTCGTCTCACTGCGCGGGATGAGCATGGGGACCGAACCCGGCTACCTGGGGATCTCCCACCGGCCATTCACTGCTGACGGCCCGGGTCTTCAGGATCTCCGGTTGGCCAGCGGGGTAACCGCCGAGAAGGTCGATGACCGCAAGGATCTGCTCAGCCGGTTTGACACCACCCGCCGCGAGATCGACTCCAGTGGAACGATGAAGGGGATGGACGTCTTCGCCGGCCGGGCGATGGACATGATCGCATCCGGTGTGGTCCGTCAGGCTCTCGACCTGAAGCAGGAAGATCCGCGGACTCGTGATCGCTACAAGGGCGTGGAACAGTTCCTGACTGCCCGTCGACTGGTAGAGGCCGGGGTCGGTTGCGTGACCCTGTCGTATGGGGGGTGGGACACACACAGCGGTAACTTCAGGGAACTCAAGCGGCAACTGCCGGGTCTTGATCGAGGGATCGCGAACCTGATTCAGGATCTGCACGACCGCGGGATGCAGGATGACGTCATCACGGTTGTCTGGGGTGAGTTTGGCCGGACCCCGAAGATCAACTCCAGCGATGCCGGCCGGGATCACTGGTCCCCGGTGATGAGCGCTCTGGTGGCTGGCGGTGGGCTCAAGATGGGCCAGGCGGTTGGGGCCAGTTCAGCCCGTGGCGAATACCCCAAGGACCGCCCCTACAAAGTCCCCCACCTGCTCAGCACGATCTACAACGCCATCGGGATCGACTCCTCGGTCACCTTCGCGAATGGTGCCGGTCGGCCGATGTCCATCCTCGACGACCGCGCCCGGGTGGAAGAGTTGGGCTGAGCCCACCTTCTCGCCGGGGCCGTCCCGGTCGAATCCTGAACAGCCAGCCGGGGGCCATTGCCCCCGGTTTTGTTTGGTGGACTCACAGACCCAAGGCCGACAACAAGAGGTCCGGCCTGCATCGAGCGAGAGGCTCCTGTATGCCCCGTCTGGTACTTGGCAGTCGCAACAAGAAGAAACTCCGGGAGATGCTCGACCTGCTCGGCGATCTCGGGCTCGACCTGACCGACTTGACCCCGTACCCGGACGCTCCAGAGGTCGATGAGACCGCCACCACGTTCGTCGGGAACGCGACCCTGAAGGCGGTCACACTCGCCCCGGTCCTGCGCGAGTGGGTGATCGGTGAGGACAGCGGCTTGGTGGTTCCGGCCCTGGGTGGAGCGCCGGGTGTGTACTCAGCCCGGTACGCAGGAACGCATGGAGACGACGCTGCGAACAACGCCAAGTTGCTCGCGGAACTTGCTCCGCATTCTGGCCCTGCCCGTGGGGCGTACTATGTCAGCACGGCGGTTCTTGCCGACCCGACCGGAACGGTGGTGGCCAGTGTGGAGGGCCGCTGTCACGGGTTGATCATCACGGAACGGCGTGGAACGGGTGGATTCGGCTACGACCCCCTCTTCCTCGTCCCCGAGTACGGTAAGACGTTCGGCGAATTGCCCCCGGAGGTGAAGCAATCGATGAGCCACCGGGCGCGGGCATGTGGGCAATTGCGAGAGGTTCTTCAGAAGGTGGTCTGTGATCGCTAGCGACCCCCGGGCGTTGCCCATCATACCCCGGGCGTTGCCCATCGTACCCCGGGCGTTGCCCGTCGTACCCCGGGCGTTGTCCATGCCACCAGGGCGTTGCCCATGCCACCCAGGGCGTTGCCCTGGGCTGAGAGATCTCAGCCTTTCAGGCTGGGGCGCTGGTTATTCGGTTTTCACCCTGAAAGGGTNNACACCAAACACCAAACACCAAAACACGATGTCTCTCGCTGAACTCCTATCCGACATCGGGGCGTTTCGCCACTACCTCCAATCTGAGCGGGGAATGGCCGACAATACGGTGCAGGCGTATGGTCGGGATCTGGAGCGATTTGCGAAGTGGGCAGCGGTGGTGCGGTATCACGAATACACAGCGCCAACGCTGAACGACCTTGCCCGCTACCTCGCCTTTCTGCACGATGAGCAACTCGCACCGCCGAGTATCGCCCGACATCTTGTCTCACTGAAGATGTTCTACCGCTTCCTCCGGCTCGAAGAGCGGGCGGACGCGGCGGCCGTCGACCTGCTTGGCTCACCGAAACTTTGGGAGAGGATTCCGCACGTTCTCCCGCCGACGGCGGTTGACGAACTCCTCAAGGCACCACAGCCGGGGGATCGGTTCTTCCTGCGTGACCGGGCTTTGCTCGAAACGCTCTACGCCACTGGCTGCCGGGCGTCAGAGGTGGTCGGGCTCCAGACGGCCAATGTCTACCTCGATGCAGCGTTCTGCAAGTGCCAGGGGAAAGGGAGTAAGCAGCGAGTCGTGCCACTGGGTCGTCCTGCGGTCGCAGCACTGCGAGCGTATCTGGCGGATGGCCGCCCAGTGGCACCCAAATCGACTAGTGACAGCGGACTAATGTTCGTGAGCAAGTCCGGGCGTCCGCTCACTCGCATCCTGCTTTGGGCACTCGTCAAGAAATATTGCAAGCGAGCCGGGCTCCCCAAGGCCGTCAGCCCACACACGCTGCGGCACAGCTTTGCCACGCANNGTGCAGGAACTGCTCGGCCACGCCTCGATCCAGACAACGCAGCTCTACACTCACATCGACCGCGACCGGCTCAAGGCCATCCACCGTCAGTTTCACCCCCGCGGGCAACAGCAGGCTGGGGGGACGGAAAACGAGCCTCGAAAACCAGAAGGGGAGAGCCCAAAGCCGGAGTAAGATGGGGGCGATGGGGTTCCGTTGTGAAGGAGAGTTCGCTCGTTCGACATTTGAGGCATGCGTGGACACACCAAGCCGAAAATCTCAAGTGTTGGAGTCCTGCCCTGTCGCGGATGAGGCGCTATGGCTGCGACACATAATGGGGTTTGTCGCGGCGTTTGTCACCTCTGCGAAGAAGGAGCGGTGGCTGGACTTACTCAGCCGGCGCCCTGGCAAAATCCTCGGCCACTCGCACAAACTGCACTCGGCGCTCGACAGACGCACCTGCCACGTGGTTGGCAAAGAGACGGTGGCCGACCTCCGGGGAACCGGCGTGTTCTACGATTTCCACGCTGATGGGCCGCGAATGGTTCCGGCGGAGTTGGCAGTGGATGCCGCTGAGGCCGGGGATGCCATCTTTTCGCTTGTTCCAGGTGAGTTGGCAGTGTATTTCTTCCACGAGGGCGAGGTGTGGCTCTGTCAGGGGAATCCTCAATCCAGTTAGTTGTTTTTCTCTGTGCCCTCAATGACTCTGTGGTCTATGATTCTTTCAACAAATCATGCTAACCACAGAATCATCAAAGACATAGAGAGACGATCAGCCCCGCGGAATCGGTCGAACTGACCACGGAGGTGAACACCGTTCCGGTTTGCCCCGGCCCGAAATGTATCGCATCATTCCCGGTTGGCGCTCGGCGTTGCCCGCACAACCGGAGTTCCCCTTGCGATCAACCATCATCTCCACGCTGCGCCTGATCGGCCCTGCGGTGACCGTCCATCCGCGGGATGAAATCCTCCCAACGGCCGAAGATGAGCCGGAACTTGCATGGCCAAGAATCAGTGGATACGCGGTGCTTTCAGTCATCGGGTCAGGCGGAATGGGCGTTGTTTTCAAGGCGAAGCATCGTGAACTCCAGCGGGTTGTCGCTCTAAAGATGCTTCTCCCCGGATCGTTAGGTGAAACGGAATCCCGTGACCGCTTCCGGGCCGAGGCCGAGGCCGTCGCCCGGTTCCAACATCCCAACATCATCCAGGTGTTCGGGGTCGGGACCGTTGATCCCCTCCCAGGCGAGGTCCACCCCAACCCGTTCATCGCGCTCGAATTCGTGGATGGGGGAAGCCTCGCCGAGCACACCAAAACACCACAACCGCCACAGTTCGCTGCCCGAATGGTCGAGAAACTGGCCCGGGCTACCCACGCTGCGCACCGCGCAGGTGTGATCCACCGCGACTTGAAGCCCGCGAATGTCTTGCTCACGACCGATGGCGAGCCGAAAATCGCCGATTTCGGTCTGTCCAAACGACTTGGGGCGGAGCGGGATAGTGGGGGTCGGTTCGTTACACAGGCCGGCGCGGTGATGGGCACGCCCGAATACATGGCCCCCGAACAGGTTTCTGGCCAACCCCCAAGCCCATTGATGGACATCTATGCCCTGGGCGTGATCCTCTACGAGTTGTTGACGGCTCGCGTTCCCCATCAGGGCGCGACCCCCTCCGACACCATGATGATGATCCGATTCGCGGAAACGGTGTCGCCGCGACGGCTCCAACCAGGGCTCCCGCGCGACCTTGAAACGATCTGCTTGAAGGCACTGGAGAAATCGCCAGCGCGACGATACCAGACGGCCGAAGCGCTGGCCGAGGATCTGGCACGATGGCTCGACGGCCGGACGATCCTGGCGCGACCCGTTGGAGCAATTGGGCGGACTCTTCGGTGGGCAAGGCGGAACCCGGCGGTCGCAACGCTTTCGATGATGGTCGTTCTGGTCGGGTTGATCGGCGTCAGTGGTGTGGTGTGGAAGTGGCGAGAGGCGAAGGCTCTCGCGGTGGCCAAAGAACAATCTGCCAACGACGCGAAAGCTCTCGCAGTGGCAGCCGAGCAGTCTGAGAACGAGGCCCGGCAATTCGCCCGGATGGAGCGATGGGAGCGGTATCGAGCGGAGATTATCGCCGCGTCAAGTGCGCTGCGGCTGCACGATGTCGCGTCCGCCCGCCGGGCGCTTGAGGCCGCCCCCAAAGAACACCGCAACTGGGAGTGGCATCATTTCAGGAGCCAGCTCGAAGGGTCAACCCGTTCCCTTCGAGTCAATGAGAAGGGCATCTACGGCCCCTCGATCAGTCGGGACAACCGCCGGGTCGCAGTCATCAACAGCGACAACACGGTTCACGTGTGGGATGTCGTGTCGGGGAAGGAATTGGTGCGTTACGGCAAACTCGAAGCGCGGCCACACTTCGCGCTAAGTCCCGACGGGAATGTGTTGGCATACGTCCGGGCAGACTACTCGGTCGAGATTCGCAGCGTTGATCGCGACAGTGTCATTGGGGTTCTGCGGGGGCACGAGAAGCCCATGCATGGGATGATTTTCAGCCCGGATGGGACACGGCTGGCCACCAACGCGCAGGACGGCACGGTTCGAATGTGGGATGTCGCCACCGGGAAGCCACTTTACGTGTTGCGCGGGCACGATCAGTCCACGGGGGCAATGGGGTTCAGCCCTGACGGGAGGCGATTTGTATCCTCCGGCGTTGAAGACCGCACAGCCCGCGTGTGGGAAACTGCAACGGGGACTCTACTGGTAGTCCTGGCCGGGCACGGCCAGGGCGTCCAGGAAGTTGGGTTCAGCCCCAGCGGAGCCCATGTTACTACGCGGGAGCCGTTCCCGAATAACACCGTGCGAGTGTGGGAGGTCGCAACCGGAAAGCCTTGCGCGGTCTTCAAAGGGCATACGAACACGGTGACGAGTGAGGTGTTCCGTCCGGATGGCAAGCGGCTTGTCACGACCTCGAAGGATCAGACCGCCCGGCTGTGGGATCTCGACGGCAACCTGATCGCGGTGCTCAAGGGGCACAAGGGGTTAGTGCATCACGCGGCCTTTAACCCCGACGGCACCCGGCTGGTCACGGCCTCTGAGGACAAGACGCTTCGCCTCTGGGACGCCAACACCGGCGAGCCGCTGGCCGTGCTGCATGGGCACCTCGGGGGAATTCTCCAGGTCGCCTACTCGGCTGATGGGACCGAGGTCATTTCCGTGTCGACGGATGCCACAGTGCGGACGTGGAACAGCCAGCAGGCGGATTCCGGCGGAATCCTCCGGGGGCACATGAACTATGTTTACGGTGTCGCCTTCCATCCCGACGGCAAACGGGTCGCATCGGCCTCGTGGGACGGCACCGCCCGACTCTGGGACTCGACCACCGGACGGCAACTTCAGGTGTTTCCACACGGTGAGAAGGGCATCGTCGCGTCCGTGGCCATCCACCCTGACGGTCGGCTGCTGGCCACGGTCAGCCGCGACAACGCTGCCCGCCTTTGGGATCTGGAATCGGGCAAGCTCGTCCACACCTGGCCGGTCCCGACCCAATTCTGGCAGGACACGCGGCTCAAGTTCAGCCCAACCGGGGATCTCCTGGCGGTCGGTGGCAAGGACGGCGAAGCGCGCTTGCTTGACGTGAATGCGCGAACGGAAGTGGCCGTTCTGGGCAAACAGCGCGACGGGATTCGCGACGTGGCGTTCAGCCACGACGGCCAGTGGTTGGCGTCGGCAAGCGAGTTCTTTGACCGCACCGTCCGCATTCGCGACGTGGCGACAAGAGCCGAGGTCGGCAAGCTCGAAGGACACACCAATTGCGTCTACACGGTCACGTTTAGCAGCGACGACAAGTTGATCGCGACTGGTTCGACTGATGGCACGGTCCGCCTCTGGGACGGCGCGACTTTTGAGTCACTCGCAGTTCTAAATCACGGCACAAACACGTATTGCGTGGAGTTCAGCCCGGATCAGACGCGGCTGGCGGCGGCGTGTGCTGACAACACGATCCGGCTCTGGGACGTGAAGACCCGGCAAGAGGTGGCCGCGCTGTGGGGGCACAACGAGTACGTCCACGCACTCGCATTCAGCCCCGATGGAACGCGGCTGGTGTCAGCCTCCGGCGACTGTACCGTGAGAGTGTGGGACACCCACCTGAAGGTGGGGCATTCCAAATAACCAGTATCCCGAGTATCACAGAACGACCCGTCCGGGGTCGGGGTAGCCTGGCCCCAAACGATGATCCCAACGCGCGCCCTGCAAGGGATCTCGGATGGGTTACACGTGGGCCAGTTCGCAAGCGGGTTCGTGCTCGATCCGCAGCACATTGAAGGGGTTGACGGAGACAGTCCACTCGATGAACCCGTCCTCGTGGTCCGGCGTCGGCTTCACCTGCCCCACCACAACCGATTTCGGCATCACCATGCACTGGTCCGGGTGCCGGATCTCGTAAACTGCCCCGTTCCCAAGAACCAACCGGAACGGCTCGAACGGGGAGCGGCGAACTTCTGCAAGGATTTGAGCAGGACTCATCGAATTCTCCCAGACGAGGCGATCAACACCTTCACCATATCCTACTCATCGGCATCTCACAACTCCGTTTTTTCTCATAATTGATGATGGGCCAGGAGGGTAAATGGGTACCAGGGGAGGTTCTGCAAGACCCCGAATGCAAGCAGGAGGATCAGGAAAAGTCGCATCCAGACGACTGAGGAAGACGAGATCGGTTCGACCGGTCCACGTTGTTCCCTGGTTCTCAGCGATTGGAACAATAACTAGCCCAGAACTGGACTGCGTTGCCCAACCCTCTTGAACTTTTCCGGCAATTTCGTGTCCTGTTTCTCCAGATGCGGCAGCCCCGCCCAGGGCTTTCTGAGATCCCTTCGGGACTCAAAACCTCGACTTCGGGCCGAGCCCGATTGGTTGCACCCTCGGGCAGAAGCCCAAATCGGTTGCTGCCGATTGCGACACTCCACCCACATTCCCGGACCAGGCGTTCATGCTCTCCTCGACCCAGATTCGTCAGCAGTTCATCGACTTCTTCTGCAAGAAGCACGCCCACAAGAACATTCCGTCCAGCCCGGTTGTCCCGCTGAACGACCCGACCCTGCTGTTCGCGAACGCCGGGATGAACCAGTTCAAGCCGTACTTCCTGGGAA
The DNA here is from genome assembly GCA_003136315.1 of Gemmataceae bacterium. Lineage (GTDB taxonomy): Bacteria > Planctomycetota > Planctomycetia > Gemmatales > Gemmataceae > Urbifossiella. The sequence continues at coordinate 40,058 of PLDW01000028.1, forward strand.
CCGAGAAGCCACCCGTAACGCGCGTGGTGAATACCCAGAAGTGCATCCGGGCCGGGGGGAAGCACAACGATCTCGACGACGTGGGGAAGGACACTTACCATCACACGTTCTTTGAGATGCTTGGGAACTGGAGTTTTGGCGATTACTTTAAAAAGGAGGCCATTGCCTGGGCGTGGGAACTACTCACGGGGGTGTGGAATCTCGACCCGACCCGCTTGCACGTGACCGTCTTTGAAGGCGACAACGAGGCGAGTATCCCCCGGGATGACGAGGCTGCCGGGTTCTGGAAGGCGGTCGGCGTGCCGGACACCCAGATTCACCTGGGCAACAAGAAAGACAATTTCTGGGAGATGGGGGCAACCGGTCCGTGCGGACCCTGCACCGAGGTTCACTACGACGCGACGCCCGACAAGACCGGTGGCCCTCTTGTGAACAAGGGCACCGACAAGGTTATCGAGATCTGGAATCTGGTGTTTATCCAGTTCAACCGGAACGAGGACCAGTCTCTCACGCCGCTACCGGCCAAGCACGTCGATACGGGGATGGGCTTTGAGCGGATCACGAAAGTGATTCAGGGCAAGGGGAGTAACTACGACACCGATGTCTTCCAGCCGATCTTCGCAGCCATCCAAAAGGTGACCCTGGCCGATCCGTACACGGGAATCCTCGACGACCTGAAGGACACCGCCTACCGAGTGATCGCTGACCACATTCGCACCTTGACATTCGCCCTCACCGATGGCGCGGTCATCGGAAACCTCGGCCGGGACTATGTCCTCCGGCGGATTCTCCGGCGTGCGGAACGATACGGGGTGCAGGTTCTCGGCACCCTGGAGCCGTTCCTGTACAAGCTCGTACCCACCGTTGTGGAACTGATGGGTGACACCTTCCCGGAACTGCGGAAGAACCCCGAAAAGGTCCGCGAGGCGATCTTCGATGAGGAGGAAGGCTTCCTCCGCACCCTGAACCGCGGGATCAAGCTGTTCACGAAACTGGTTGGTCAAATGCGAGAGGAAGGCCGCGCGGTCGTGAGTGGTGAGGAGGCGTACAAGTTGCACGACACTTACGGGGTACTCATTGATATCACCCAGCAGATGGCCCAGGAGCAGGGATTGACCGTCGACCTCTCGGGTTTTGAGACGACGATGGAGGAGGCCAAGAAAAAGACCCGGGCGGGAGGGAAAAAATTTGCCGTCGCGGCCGTGCGGGGCGAACTCCCAGCCACCGACGATTCCCCGAAATATCAGCCGCAAACCCTTGTCGCGAAGGTTCTGGGATGGGTCAAGGACAATGTCGTCATGCGGGAGGGGAAGTTGACAGCGGGCGATGAGGTGGCCCTCCTCCTCGATCGAACCAATTTCTATGGTGAGCAAGGTGGACAGGTCGGCGATACGGGGACGATCCGGTCCGCCACTGGTGCGGATTTTGAAGTCACCGACACCCAGCGGGCGGGGGAGACGGTCCTTCATGTGGGTGTATTGCACGATGGTGAGTTGGCCGTCGGCGATCCGGTCGAACTCGTGCAAACGACCCTCCGCCGCATCGATATCATGCGGAACCACACCGCCACGCACCTCCTGAACCTCGCGCTCAAGCAGGTTCTGGGTGGGCATGTCGAGCAGAAAGGTTCACTCGTCGACGAGAACAAGACCCGCTTTGACTTCAGCCACGACAAGCCAGTCACCCAGGAGCAGGTCCAGGAGATCGAGCGCCGGGTGAACCGGTCCATCGTTCTCGACCAACCCGTGACAGCGACGGTGATGCCACTCGATCAGGCGACGACGTTGCCCGGAGTCCAGGCTGTTTTCGGCGAGAAATACCCGGACCCAGTTCGGGTGGTACTCATCGGGGCAGACGACCCCGCGAAGGTTACCGCCGACATGTCGACCGAGTTCTGTGGCGGGACGCACATGCCGCGGACGGGGCTGATCGGGTACTTCAAGATCCTGGCCCAGGAGGGTGTGGCAAAGGGAATCCGACGGGTTACCGCCGTCACCGGTCGGGCCGCGTATGCTGAGATCCAGGCGCGGAGTGCAGTGGTGGATGCGCTGACCACCCAGTTCCAGTGCAAGCTGGAGGAGCTCCCAGACCGCGTCGAGGCACTTCAGGAGCAAGTGAAAAAGCTCCAGGATCAGGTGAAGAAAAGCGCGGCGACTAACCTCACTGGGGTCATCGATCAGTTGATCGAGTCGGCCCCGACGGTCGGTGGATCGAAACTGCTCGTCAGCCAGTTGCCGGACGGCACGACGACGGATGGGGTGCGGATGCAAATCGACCGCATCCGTCAGAAGTGCGGGTCGGTGCTCGTGGTGTTCGGCTGGGTGGAGGAGGGCAAGGTGCCCCTCGTGGCCGCTCTGACAAATGACCTCGTGAAGAAGGGGCTCAAGGCCGGTGACGTGGTGAAGGCGGTCGCAGCAATCGTCGGCGGCGGAGGTGGCGGCAAGCCCGACTTTGCCCAGGCCGGCGGGAAGGACGCGACCAAGCTCCCCGAGGCGATCCGAAAGGCTGTAGAGTTGGGGACGCAGATGCTGTCGAAGTAAGGTGAGTGGTCAGAATGGGCCGCAGATGACATAATGCGGCCGAGCCGTAATGGAATCCGAGATGAAGTATGGACACAAGCCTGAAGCGCAAGCGAAGGGAACGCCCTCCTTCGCTGGCGCTTCAGGCTTGTGTCTAGACCCCCATCTCTTCTTCCGTTGCGGCCTGCCGCGCTGTGTTGTCTGCGGGCCATTTCTTCTCGACCGAAGTCATCTGCGGGCCATTTCTTCTCGGTGGGTGCCGACATAGAACACGGCATATACCCTCTCAGAAATCGACTCAATACCCGCGTTCCTACCGCAAGGGTCCACATGATCGCGCCCGTCCCGGGAAGTGTGGCCGACACCTCCCCCCATCCTCCACCACCGCCCGAATTGCCGCTCCCCCCGACGCCCTGGACATGGCGTCTTGCCATCGCAGTTGGGGTGGCGGCCGTTGGGCTGGCGGCCTACGCCCTTCACGAGATGCTCGACTTCCAGCACCAAGTGCTCGGCTACCGGATCCAGGCGGTTGCCGGGATCGTTTGCTTCCTCGGGCTCGCAGCCCTCTTCTCCAAGAGCCTCCAGTCGGTCAAATGGAGGACACTGGTCTGGGGGATCGGGCTGCAAATCACCCTCGCGGTCGCGGTGATCCACGTGGATTGGGTCCAGGCTGGATTCGAGGTTGTCGGGTCCGGGATCAAGGCCCTGATCAATGCCTCGGACGTTGGTGCCAAATTCGTATTCGGCCCCCTGGCGGAGCCGAGCCCGTTCATCTTCGCCTTCCGTGCCCTCCCGCCGATCATCTTCGTCTCGTCATTCTTTAGCGTCCTGTATTACCTGGGAATCTTGCAATTGCTGGTGAAATTGATGGCCCGAGTGATGATGTACCTGATGGGGACGAGTGGGGCCGAGACCCTCTCCGTCGCAGCGAACGTGTTTATGGGACAGACCGAGGCCCCGCTGATCGTCAAGCCGTTCGTCCCGCGGATGACCCGGTCGGAGCTACTCGCACTCATGGGAAGCGGAATGGCCCACATCTCGGGGGGAATGATGGCCGTGTACATCAGCTACGGGGCTGACCCGGTGGCGATCCTGACAACCTGCGTGATGGCCTGCCCGTGCAGCCTGTACCTCACGAAGTTGGTGCTTCCGGAGGCTGGAACACCCGAGACCGCTGGGATTGCCCCGATCCATGCGGACACCCACTATGTGAATGTGATCGACGCCGCTGCTACCGGGGTGAAGGATGGACTCTGGCTCGCCCTGAACGTGGCCGCCATGCTGATCGGGTTTCTGGCGTTCATCGCCCTGTTCGATGCCATCCTCGGGAGCATCTTCCCAGGGACAAAGCTCGAATACCTGTTCGGCCGGGTGTTTGCTCCGGTGGCGTTCCTGCTTGGTGTGGACGTGGGGGAAGTCGGAAAGGTGGGTAGCCTGCTCGGAATGAAGCTCGCGGCCAACGAACACGTGGCCTATGTGCATCTGACAAAGTACCCGGAATACGCGGACCTGAGCATACACTCCCGGATGCTTGCGGTCTATGCCCTGACGGGGTTTGCGAACTTTGCATCGGTCGGGATTCAGCTTGGTGGTATCGGTTCCATTGCTCCGGGTCGGAGGGCAGACCTCGCGCGGCTCGGGATGCGAGCCCTGTTTATCGGATTCCTGGCAACCCTGATCAACGCGGCAGTGGCCGGGGTGCTGATGTGACAGCCTGAATCAGAATGGCCCGCAGATGATGCAAATCTGCGAACGCAGATAAAATCTTGATCAGAAAAATGAGTTAATTTGATCTAGATTTTATCGGCGTCGAAGTCTGATAGCAACCCCTCGATTTCTTGGCGCGCTGCGCAAATTTTAGTCGAGTCTCGATGGCGTTTGCAGGGGCTTTGGCTATCCGCTCGGCAGGCAAGTATTCACAAGCCTGAAGCGCCAGCGAAGGACAGCTTTCCCTTCGCTGGCGCTTCAGGCTTGTGTCCCTACTCATCTGATTCCCAGTTATCGTTTATGCGATACTCCATGCTTTCCCTTCGCTGGCGCTTCAGGCTTGTGTCCCTACCCCATCTCTTATTCCGTTGCGGCTCTGCCGCGCTGTGTCATTTGCGGGCCAATGTCTTGGTTTTGTGTCATCTACGGGCCATTACGGCGGGTTGTGACGGTTCATCGGATTTGCTCGGCACACAGCGCCGCCTTTCGGTCAAGTCTCCCGCTCTCCCAGCTCGATAATCCAGACGATCCGCGCTCTCCGCGGTCAAGGTTCTGCGTGTTCCCGAGAGGTTCCGGGATGCGTTCGCTTGCCCGCCGGGATCAGTGGCTCGTTGTGCTCGTGGCGATCGGGTTGATCCTGCGGGGTTATCACAACCTCCGCTGCCCGCCGGTCTGGCACGACGAGGCAGCCATCGTGGTGAATGTGCTCGGGCTGTCGTTTGAGGAGATGTTCGGCCCACTCATCCACGCCGAGGCAGCTCCCCCACTCTTCTTGGTCGCCGAGCGATTGATCGTTCTCGTCTTCGGGGACGGGGTTCTGGCCCTTCGGTTACTCCCGATTCTGGCAGCCTTTGGTTCGCTCCTGCTGTTCGCCGGAACCGCTCGTCGGGTGCTCTCTCCGGTTGCGGCTGTCCTGGCGGTCGGGTTGTTCGCCGTCTCGGACCGATTACTCTGGCATTCCTGCGAAGCAAAGTCCTACTCGCTCGATGTGTTCTGGGCTGCGGCAGCCAGCTACTGGTTCGTCCTCACGGATGGCTGGTCATTGTGGCGTCGTTGCCTGCCAGCCGCGCTTGTGGCCCCGCTCGCCATCTGGACATCCTTTCCAGCCTGTTTTGTCGCAGGCGGTCTCCTCGTGGGGTGGTTCCCGGCTGCGGTGCGGAGTAGGAGTAGTGGCCGGGCCGCATTTCTGAGCGTTGCCGCGTCGGTTGGGGTGTCGTTCGTCGTGCTTGCAATGGGTCCGGTTGCGGCCCAACGATGTGGGACGATGGAAGCCTGCTGGGAGAGGCAGTTCGCGGACTGGTCACGGCCGTGGGTCGTCCCGGTGTGGGCTTTCATGAGCACTTTTGAAGTGGCCCGCTATTGCTTGCTCCCGGTCGGACAACCCATGCTTATCTTCGCAGCAATTGGGGCAGTGGTTGTGCGACGCACTCGAACCAACGGCCAGTCGGTGGTGGCCACCTTGCTGATTCCGATCGGGCTGGCGCTGCTGGCTGCCCTTCTGCACAAGTACCCTTACGGGGGGGCTCGCGTGGTGGTGTTCGCGGCCCCCGCGGTTTGCCTTCTCGGTGCTGCGGGTGTGTCTGTCGCACTTCCCGCAGTGGCCCGCCGATCCCGTGTCGCTGCGGCGGTGCTTCTTGGGGTTGTACTGTTCCCGGGCGCTCTTGCAGGATGGGTTCTCATCGATCCCTGGGATCGGCCTGCCGCCGATGCGGGCGCGGGGTACGTTCTCTCTCATCGAGCGGCGGGGGAACCGGTCCTAGTCAATCACTGGGAGTACGAGTATTACATGCGAACAATTCCCGGCGAGTGGCGGCTATGGTTCGGGTCGTTTGATTCGGCGGAGCTGGAGACATCGGGACGGATTTGGGTCGTCCATACGGGACAAGTCGACGGTTCTGCCCTTCCATTTGTGTTGCCGCCAGGATGGGTGGTGACGGAGAGCCGACGATATCCCCAGGTCGCGGTGTTCGCCTTGGCCCGAGTTCCGACAGGCATCGCGGCCCGATGACTGGGTCAGGAGCGAACTGCGCACTAAACACTCAACTCACTTCTTGCTTTCGAGCTTCATGTGGCAGTTCTTGTACTTCTTTCCGCTGCCGCAAGGGCAGGGATCGTTCCGGCTGACCTTGGCTCCGATATTTCGGATTGGCTCCAGTTTCTTCGCTTCTCCCCCCGTATTCGTCTGCTGTTCCTGCGAAGTGGCCTGAGCAGACCGGGCCTGGGCGGCCGAGATCGCTGCGGATTGGCTCGCCCGAGCCCCTGCCCACAGGGCCATCTGGGCTTCCTCGTCGCCCATCTCCTCCATCCGGAAGACGGATTCAGTCGCCCGGTCCCGGACCCCTGCCCACATGGCGTCGAACTCCTGCATCCCTTCCCGCTTGTAGACGATCTTGGGGTCGTCCTGGGCGTACCCCCGTAACCCCACACTGCTACGCAGGTTATCCATGCTGAGCAGGTGCGACTTCCAGGCGCTATCGAGCTGTTCAAGAACCAACTGCCGTTCGACCGCGTGCATCTCTGGCCGGTACTTCTCATCGTAGGCGTTCAGGATCGTGTGCCGGGCCACGTCCCGGGTCTTCCCGGTCAACTTCTCGACTGGAATCTCCAGCCCGAGTTCAGTCTGAACCCACTCGGCGAGTTCCCGGGCATCTTCTGCCTCAGCCGTCCGCGTACCGCTGAAGGCGTCTTCCAGCTTGGCATCAATCGCATCGACATCCGCGGTCGGAATCGCCTTCTCGGCCACGACTGTCAGCTTTTCCCGGAGTCGGGTGCGGGCTTCAGTCCGGATAAACTCTTCGGTCAAGCCTTCGGCCTCGATCGCCATCTGGGCCGCAGCGAAGAACCCGTGCCCGGTGGAGTCCGCGTTCGCTGGTGCAGGCCGCTTCGCTGCCAGGGCAGTGCCGAGGCGGCCTTTGCACCACTGGTAAAGGCCGTCCCTGTCGAATCGCTGCCCGCCACCCTGGTGGGAGCGGTCGGACATATAGTTCTGCATCGCCACCTGGACCGGGAACTCCTGGTCCTTGTGCCGGTACGCCTGCCGGACCTTGGCCAGCAGTTCGACTTTCAGGTCGTGCGCTGACTGGGCGACGATCTCGGCGACCGACAATTTCACCCCGAACTTTTGTCGCAGCCAGTCGGCCAGGGCTTCGGCCCCGTAGGTTCGGGTCAGGTATTGCTTCCCATCGGTCAAGTCGACCGCCCGGACGGTCGCTTCGGCTTCCTTCACGAGATGTTCGGTGAGCTGCTCGGTGGGGATTTTCTTGAGCTCCCGCTCGCTGATCTTCAGGCCATACCGGGCGTTGAGCCCCCGGCTCATCTCGTTCCACTTCCAATCTTTCGGATCCTCGTCCGGGTTCAGGTTGGCTTCGATCATCTCCTGGATAACCGTGGGCACAGCCTGGAGCGCCTTCTCGTGGGCCGTGTTCTGAGCGTCCTCGAATGAGCCACGGAAATCGCTCGGCTCGAAGTCCACCCCGAGGCGGTTGGTGGCGAACTCGGCGAAACTGCTGGGACCGTACTTTTCGGCCAGGAACCGGTCAACTGCCCCGTCCACCTGCTCAGCAATCATCTCCAGGAGCATGGCGCGGGGGTTGCGACCATCAAGAACCTCTTGTCGCGCTCCGTAGACTCGCTTTCGCTGATAATCCATCACCTCGTCGTATTCGAGCAAGTTTTTCCGCTGATCGAAGTGGAATTCCTCGACCTTCTTCTGGGCCTTCTCGATCCGGCGGGTGACGAGAGTTGACTCGATCGCCTCCCCTTCCTGCATTCCGAGCCGGGTGAGGATGCCCGAGACCCACTCCCCGGCGAACATTCGCATCAGATCGTCCTGGAGGGAGAGGAAGAAGCGGCTCGATCCCGGATCCCCCTGCCGACCAGCCCGGCCGCGAAGCTGGTTATCGATCCGGCGGGATTCGTGGCGCTCGGTGCCAACGATGTGCAGCCCACCCATCTCGGCGACCTTGCGGCCCTCCTCCTTCATCTTCTCCCGGCTCTCGATCTCGGTGACAGTGGCATGCCAGATGTCGTTGGGGATCTCCAGACGGGTCGGGTATTTCGGCCGCCCGTCTTCGTCTTTGAGTTGCTTCAACCTGGCCCAGGCGAGGGTCTCGGGGTTCCCACCGAGGATAATGTCGGTTCCCCGGCCAGCCATGTTGGTCGAGATGGTGACCGACCCGATTCGCCCGGCCTGGGCGACGATCTCGGCCTCGCGTGCCACGTTCTCGGGCTTGGCGTTGAGCAACTCGTGCTTGACTCCGCGACGTTTGAGCATCCCGGCGAGTCTCTCACTCTTGGCCACGTCGGTCGTGCCGATCAGGATCGGGCGACCGGTCTTGTGGACATCCTCGATTTCCATGACCACCGCGTTCCACTTTTCCGCGTCGGTCCGGAAGACGAGATCTCTGTGGTTCAGCCGCCTCATCGCCATGTTGGTCGGGATCGCAACCACGTCCAGCTTGTAGATCTTCCAGAACTCGTTGGCCTCGGTCATCGCCGTCCCGGTCATCCCGGCGAGCTTCTTGTAGAGCCGGAAGTAGTTCTGGAGGGTGACGGTTGCGAGGGTCTGGGTCTCCTGCTTGATCTGCACCCCTTCGCGGAGGTGCTTGGCCTCGACCGCCTGGTGCAAACCATCGGACCACTGCCGGCCGAACATTGCCCGGCCGGTATTTGTGTCGATAATGATAATCCCGAGCTGATTCTGCTCCCGCGGGTCTGGTGCGATCATGTAATCGCGGTCACGGCGGTACAGGTGGTATGCCCGGAGGGCGTTATCCATCAGGTGTGGCCACTCCATATTCCCCGAGGTGTAGAAGCTCTCCACACCGGCGAGGCGCTCCGCCTCGCGCACTCCGGCATCAGTCAGGTGGCAGGTTCGCTCTTTCTCCTTGATCTCGAAGTACACGCCTCTGGGAGGCGGGTTCTGCGGATCCACCTTGGTCGGATCGGGGGGGGAGAGAGTGGGTAGGTTATCGCCCTCAGTCCCGCTGACCACGACAACCCCCGAATCCCGGAGTCCAAACCGCGCCTTCCGTTCGAGGTCGGTCAGCGCCCGGGCGACCTTGTCCGCCTCGGCGAACCGCTTGGCGTCGGAGAACGCCGGACCGCTGATGATCAGCGGGGTCCGGGCCTCATCAATGAGGATATTGTCGACCTCGTCGATGATCGCGTAGTTGAGCGGAATCCGCTGCACCTGGCGGTAGTACGGGTGGTATCCGGCATCGTCGTGCCGGGCGATCTTCATATTGTCGCGGAGGTAGTCGAAACCGAACTCACTGTTGGTGCCGTAAGTGATATCGCACTCATAGGCGTGTCGCCGCGCTTCGGGCTCCATATCGCTTTGAATGTAGGCTGCGGACACTCCGAGGGCGTTATAAATCGGCAGCATCCACTCGCAGTCACGACGAGCGAGGTAGTCGTTCACGGTGATCACGTGAACGCCCTTCGCTTCCAGGGCATTGAGGAATGCCGGAAGTGTGGCAACGAGCGTTTTGCCTTCACCGGTGACCATCTCGGCGATGGAGCCGAGCCCGGTCTTGTAACCGTGAAGCACCGCCCCGCCGATGATCTGGACATCGTAGTGTCGCATCGACTTGGTTCGCCGGGCAGCCTCGCGACATGCTGCGAATGCTTCGGGGAGCAAGTCGTCGAGAGTCTCTCCGGCCTTCAGCCGTTCCCGGAACTTGGGGGTGAGCCCCCTCAAATCGTCATCGCTGAGCGATATCATCTGGGGTTCGAGGTCGTTCACCTTCGCGAGCATCGACCCAACGACGACAGTGTGAGTATCTGCCCCTTTCGGGCGATAATAGCCGTAGCCCTTGGTGACTCGCTCACTGGTCGACCCACCGAGAACGCGGGTGACCAACCCCATGACGCCTTCGGTGAACGAGGTGAACGTGTCCCCGATTCGTTCCAGAAAGCTAGGTTCCAACTTCGTTTGCGTCGCCATCTGGGGTCCAACCTCCGGCCACGGGCGGGTTCCGGGCGGCCCGCCCGAACCACCCGTTCGAGCCCGCCTGACACGGATCAAGCCAAGAGTCCACTCTAAGAGTGGGGGAAAAGGGGGTCAATATGGACCGCACACAAGCTTGGTAAACTCGTTAAATTCGGCACAACAGACCGCCCGATCCGACCACAACGGGACATGCTTGGGGGCAAATGTCGCGGGAAAGGAGAGTTTAGCCCAGCGAGTGGGCCGCAAGGTGAATCAAGTCCGCAGTCAGGCCCCTTCCGTTGCAAGAACCGCGACCGAATAAGCCGGCGCGCACGAGGACACCACCGGGCCGAGTTCATCATTGAGTGAGACCACTCGCTCCACTGGCGCGCCCCCGCGGAACTCCTCGATCACTCGCCGGGCGAGGAATTCTCCCGCTCCGGACACGAGCACGGTTCGGAGTTCAGGCGGGTTCTGGGAGTGGTAATACGCTACCCGAATCGCTTGCACGAGTGTTTTGATGACCTGGGTGTGAACGGCTGTTGCGAACCGAATGGTCTGTTCCTCGGGGATCGTCTCCACATCGCCGCCGAGCATTCGGGCGAGCCTGGCGAGGGATTTCTCGACCGTCAACGGTCGATTGTCGGCCGTGTCGCAGTCGTCAGGAGCCTCGGGAAGTAATCCCAAGACGACGTACACATCTTGTGTGGTCGCAAAGAGTTCAGCCATCGTGCGGTCGCTGATGATGGCACAAAGAGGTGTGCGACGAACCCCAGTGTACACCAACTCCCGGAAAATCAAACGCTCCGGGTCGGTCACGCCGTAGGTTGAGGGCACGCCGTGGTCGAGGGGGATGATGTCGGACGTGGTCGAGCCGATATCGAGGAGTAAGCCGCCGTGGTGGTAAGCGTACCGGCCTGCGAAAGTTGCCAGTGCGTGCCAGTTGGCCGCTGCGACTTTCAGGTGATCCCGCCTGGCCTCCTCGGCCGTCACGAACACCCCATCCGAACTCCACACCTTGACCGGTCGGTCACCGGACGCCTTCTGAGCCGCTGCCAGGATGGCGTGGACACCCTGCCGCTTGGTCTCGAAGCAGTCGCACAACTCGCCGGTCATGGTGACCGCAAGTTCTGTCGTATCTGGAAATTGACTCAACACTTCGGCGAGAGCCGCAGGAAGCCTGTCCGGTTGTTTCCACAGCGCGAACGGGACTGACACGGCCCGTTTGTCGACCGTCGCGGCCTTCAGATTCGCCCCGCCGATGTCGAGTCCTAGAATCGTGGGTGGCATATGCAGGATAATGTAGAGTTCGCCGGCTCAACGAGGGTCACATGGCAGACTGCTCCTCACTGCTCTTGACCCAACTCCTCGACGATGTGGTGAAACACGACTACTCGTGGGAGTTCGTATTCTCGGATCGCGTGCGGTTGCAAGTCGAATGTCTATGGCGTTTGGTGGTCTCAGGCAGGCTTGTGATTACCAGCGAGGACCACGGTCACCAATTTGGCTTGCCTGCACCCGTCGATTGCCTGGGAGAACTGCGGCGGCAGATCATCGGCGCGGCTGTCGTGGATGTAAAAGTTCGGTCAGGCACAATCGACATAACGTTGGGCTTTGGTTCTGGGCATACTCTTGAAGTGATTTCGACATCGGCGGCTTACGAAGCCTGGCAGATAACCGCGCCCGGCGTCCTTATGGTGGGCAACCCGGGCCATGAGGGTTATGGCTGCCGGTGAACCAAAAGTTGCACTTGACCGGGCCGGCACCACGGTTTTTCGAGACATCAAGTTCCTTGCAGCCAGCCCAGCAAGTGAACGCAGTCGTTTCGCGGTTGGTGGTTAAAGCACGCTCAGGGCGTCAGCCCTGGGGTCGTTTCGGCCTTGAGGACGCTCAGACAATGCCCCGGTATCTGGTTGGGATCGACCTCGGGACGACGAACACGGCAGTCGCCTACGTCGACACGGCCGCCCGCTCTGTCGGCGGGCCGCGGCTGCACACCTTTTACGTTCCGCAGGTGGTGGCTGCCGGGCAGGTCGCCGAGCAGGATCTGCTCCCGTCATTCCTCTACCTGCCGGGTCCGCATGACCTCACGCCGGGATCAATCGACCTCCCGTGGAAGAAAAATCCCAGTGACGTGGTGGGCACCTTCGCGCGGAATCACGGGGCGAAGATCCCCGGCCGACTGGTGTCATCGGCCAAGTCGTGGCTGTGCCATCCCGGGGTTGACCGCACAGCCCCTCTTCTGCCGTGGGCCGGGCCGCCCGATGTCCCCCGGCTCTCGCCACTGGAGGTATCGTCCCGCTATCTCCGCCACCTTGTCGAGGCCTGGAACGCGGCTCCGAATCGCAAACCTGAAGACCATCTCGAAGACCAGACGGTCGTGGTCACGGTCCCCGCCTCGTTCGACGATGTGGCCCGGAATCTGACTGCCGAGGCGGCCAAGCAGGCGGGGTTGAAGAACGTCACGCTTCTGGAGGAGCCCCAGGCCGCCTTCTACGCCTGGCTGGGGACGCACTCGGCCCAGGAAGCTGGGATGCTCAAGCCGGGCATGCGGTGCCTGGTGGTGGATGTCGGCGGAGGGACGAGCGACTTCAGCCTCATCCGTGCAACCGAGGAACATGGGGAGTTCGGGTTCGTGCGGGATGCGGTCGGCGAGCACCTTCTGCTCGGCGGGGACAATATGGACCTCGCCCTGGCAAAAGCGGTGGAAGCCAAGCTTCCCAGCGGTCGGCTGGATGCGGCCCAGTTTGGATCGCTCGTGCAGGCCTGTCGTTCGGCCAAGGAATCGCTGCTCGCAAACCCGCCGCCACCAACGTTCCCCGTCACCGTGATGGGCAAGGGGCGATCGGTCGTCGGCGGGACGGTGTCAGTGAACGTCACCCCCGCAGACGTAGCGACAGCCCTTTTCGATGGCTTTTTCCCCAACGTCCCGTTCGATGCCGAGCCGACCCGCGGTGCCCGATCTGGGCTTCAGGAGATGGGTCTGCCGTATGTCTCCGATCCGGCGGTGAGCAAGCATCTGGCTGTGTTTCTGCGCCAGCATGTGCCCCCCGACACACCCGTGGACGCCATACTCTTCAATGGGGGAGTGTTTCAGCCGCAAGTTCTTCAGGATCGGGTGGTTGAGGTGATGCGGCCGTGGTTCGCGGCCGCTGGCCGGGCGTGGGAGCCGCTCGTCCTCACCAGCCCGTCGCTGGATCTGGCGGTTGCATGGGGCGCAGCCTATTTTGCCTGGCTCAAGCACTCTGGCGGGAAGCGGATCGGAGGCGGCATCCCACGATCGTACTACATCCAGGTGGAAACCGGGGGTGCCGAGGCTTCCGAACCCCCTCCAGCCGAACCGACACCACCGACATCCGATCGCCTGATCCCCGTCCTTTGCGTCGTCCCGCGCCGGCTCCAGGAGGGCGAGGAGGTCCAGCTCCCGCAACCGGAACTCGAACTCGCTCTCGGTCAGCCGGTGCTGTTCCCGCTCTACACCTCCACCGTCCGCGGCGACGACAAGCCGGGCGATGTCCTCCTATTGGATCTGGAATCGCTCCTCGAACTCCCCTCCCTTCACACTGTCCTCCGAGGGGGAAAACGGGCCGGGGCGAAGCGGGTGCCGGTCACGCTCATGGCGAGGTGTACTGAGATAGGAACGCTCGAACTCTACTGCGTCTCGAAGGAGGGGAACCGCTGGCGGCTGGAGTTCAACGTACGGGATGTGCTCCGCGAGCCCCCACCCCGGGACGCGGCCGACGACGACCGGCCAGCGCCGGTGGTGGATGTCTTCCCGGAAGAGAAAATCCAGGCTGCGGGCGCTGCGATCCGGGCCGTGTTCGGCGAGGCCGGGACGACCACGGGGCAATCCACGGCCGCAGCCCCGGCGGTGAGTACCTCCGACCTTCCGAAGATCCTCGATTCCATTCTGGAGGCATCGCGCAGCGACTGGCCGACCGGCCTGATCCGTCGGTTATGGGAGTTCCTGGAGGCGGATGCGGATGGCCGCGGAAAGTCGCCGGCTCACCTGTCGCGGTGGTACAACCTTGTCGGGTACTGCCTCCGCCCCGGGTTCGGCGACCCGGTCGATCGGTATCGCGTCGAAGCTCTGTGGAAACTCATCACAACTGCCGCGAGTGGAGCTGTAACCGGTGGGCCGAAAAAGCCGACCGTGCCGGAGGGCGGGGCGGATTACTGGATCATGTGGCGGCGAGTGAGCGGTGGGCTCAACACGGCGCTCCAGCAAGCCCTGTTCGCCCGTCTCCGGCCCACCCTTCTGCCAGCCAAGGGGAAAGCGTTCTCCCGCCCCCCGGCGAACGAGTACGCCGAAATGTGGCGGGCCGCCGCCAGCCTCGAACGACTGGATGCGAAGACCAAGGAGAACCTTGGCACGGCGGCCGTGCGGCAGTGCAAGAAATCGCCCGTACCTGTATACGCCTTCTGGTCGCTCACGCGATTCGGCGCTCGTGTGCAACTGTATGGCCCACTCAATTCTGTCGTGCATCCGGAGATTGTGGAGAAGTGGATCGAGGAGTTGCTCGATTTTGAGCCGGGCAACGAGAATGAGGAGAATGGATGGCTGTACTGCCTGGCGCATCTTGCACGCCAGAGTGGACTTCGGGCGGTGGATGTGTCAGAACTGACCCGTGAACGGGTACTCACCGTCCTCCGAGAGAATCCCACGCCACAGCCGTGGGTCCAGATGGTGAAGGAGGTGGTTCAGGCCGAAGGGGACGAGCAATCACGGCTGTTCGGGGAATCGCTTCCCATCGGATTGCGGCTGGCGCAAGGCGCGGGGTGAAGCGTGTTCTACGGTGGAACAAGCCCGGCGAAGGATGCCCCGACGCCGCTGAGCCCCGTAGGGAAATCACGCATGTTCCCCGAATTCGCCGCTCGTTCCGATGTCGCCCGGACCTTCCACCCGGGCACCGTGACGTTTGTCGGATCAGACGGGCTCCAACGGGTCGAGCCTGCCGAGCACATCCCGGACTGGATCAAGTTCGCTCCCGGCCCGAACGGGGTGGCGATTCCGGTTGTGCGGGTCGTCCGGCTCCAGACCGACCGCGGCTTCAGTCTCCGGAGTTACTGCGCCGATGGCCGGCTCCTGTGGGTCGGGTTGATGGTCCCCCCGACCCCTCCGCTGGAATGTGGCCGAATCGAACAGCCGACCGTGACGACTCCAGCCCCCGAGTCCCGTCCGAATCCGATGGATTGCCGAGCGCCGTGGGATCGTGCGCCGTTCACCTCCGAGCCAACCGGGTGGTTCTGACGGGACGGAAGATGCGCATGTCAGGGGATTGACCACACAGAGAGAATCCGGACCTTCTTGTCGTCCTCGATGATCTCGAACCAGGCTCCCAGCGGCGACCAGAGGACGACCCGGCTCAGATGGGAACTCCGAGATTCACCAGTGTTCTTTGGGTCGAGTCGGAGCCGATGCTCGATGTCGTGTGCCGCGGAAGCGACCGCACCCCGATCCGAAGCGGCAACCCACGCTGTCGCCAGTTCGTTCTCTGCCGGTTCGGACCATTCGACGGTGTAGCTCATTCGCTTGGACCACTTTGTAGCCGTTTCAGGATTTCGGCGAGTGGTTTGCCGTTCTGGTAGAGTTGCCGTCGCCGCTCAATCTCCTCCTCCGAGATCGGGGGGGTATACCCCGGGGGCGGTTTCCCGAACGGCTCGGGCGTAAATGTCCCTAGAGCCCGACCGTTCGGATCTTTTAACTCGACGACCCCGCTCGATTGAGCAAGCTGAGCGAGTAGCCCCGGGTCGGTAATCGTGATGGACATCGATATTCTCCAGACTTGTGCGCTAGCCAATTCTCTTGCGACTCAGGGGACAATTACCAGGGGGTGGTGCCGCTGTCAGAACCCTGCGGGGGTAAGACAACGGTGAACCTCATCACTCACCGTACTTCTCTTTGAGATCCTTCAGAACGTCCCCGATCGGCCGACCGGTGCGGTGTTTGCTGAGTTCGGCCAACTGTGCATCTGTGTACGGGATCCTGAAGCCCGGGGGGAGCTTCCCGGAAACGGTGTCGACCGTCTTCACGGGATCGCCGCCTGGCCCCTGGAACACGATTCGGCCGCTCGCGGCGGCCAGCCTGGCAAGCAGTTCCGGGTCGGTGATAACGATGGTCGTGATGGGACTCATGGCACACTCCTGGCAGGGAATCGGGGGTTATCATACCACGCTGGCAGGTGGGCCGTCAGGATCTGTGTTCAGCCACCCCAAGGCGTTGCCCTGGGCTGAGAGATCTCACCCCTTCAGGGTGAAGACGGTCAGACCGCGGCCTCTCCATTGGTGGTATTCAGCCTGAAAGGCGGAGATCCCTCAGCCCAGGGCATCGCCCTGGGCGGCCTGTGAGGTGAAGACGGTCTGACCGCGGCCTCTCCATCAATGGGTATTCAGCCTGAAAGGCTGAGATCCCTCAGCCCAGGGCAACGCCCTGGGGAGACGACCCCTCACCCTCTTCCAGCCTGAAGGGCTGGGATAACGTCGCTGTCGATCGCCCCTGAGAATATCGACACAGACCCCCTCCTACCACCCCCCTCAACTCCCCGCTGGCTTATTCGCCAGCACCCGATCCCGCCAGCGGCGGACGCTCATCACGTCCAGGCGCTCCCCTTCAAAGACGATCTGCTTCACGGCCTTCTTGCCATTGTTGCTCTCGCGCTTCAGGTAGGCGCTCACATCCATCCAGCGAATGTCCCCATCCGATGTGCGGGTGACCAGCATCACGGGGTGTGTCTGTTTCTGCCAGTGATCGATCCAGCGTGGGTTGGTGATCTGGAAGACGTCCGGGCCATCCCGCCCCCGTTTCGGAGCGTACGTGTCGCCAGCCTTGAGCCGCAGATAAAGCCGTTTCCCGGAATCGCGGCCTTCGTCGTTCTTGAACTCGATCACACCATCGATGCCATCCGCGCTGTTTGGCGTCAGCCGGAAATGCTGCCCGGCCTCCGCAGCGATGGAGAAGGCATGGCCCACGAGAATCAGTTCGAGGCTCTCCCGGTTGATCTCCACCGTGCTTTCCGCTTCCATCGCGCGAACCTGTTCCGTGACCGTGGGGGAATCGAATTTCTCCTCAATCACGTCGCGCAGGAAGATCGGTTTGCCACAATCGGGACAGAAGATCTTCCCCTTGCCACCGGGAGTCAGTGCTTTATCGATCATGGCTTGATCGGGGAATCGCTGCTGGAACGCATCACATTTTTTGTTTTCACAGGAGTAGTGCCGCAATCGCGCCACGTTCTGAGCATTTTGAATGAGGTGATCGTGAACATAGCGCAGGAAAATGACGCGCGAGTTCTCGTCGACGTTGGGTGCGAAATAGACCTCGAGCCGCGAGGTACCCTCGGCTTCCCGCGTCAGGGTGAAGCCGAGTACCCCGCCGGTCTGGGTGCGGAAGTCGGCCGCCGATCTCCAGAGTTCGGTGCTGTCGAATGCCACTGTGTGATGCAACCGCACCACGAGCGTCGCATAGATCTCGTCTGTCGGGCCATCGAACCGGTAGGTCACCAGTGTACTCGGGTGACCCGGTTGCTCCTTCCGCTCGCGGCGGAAGTAGCTGGGAAACGTTAACAATGCGGTGCCATCACAGGGTTGACGCAAACACCATGCCCGGCTGATGAATGTCTCCAGAAGCGTTCGCAGAACGACTGTTTCGTCTTCGCGTGGCAATCGCGTAAAGTCCTGATAGTCCAGATCCCCGGCCAGCAGTTCCTCCTCGCGAATGCAGCCCATCTCCTGCGGATGTTTCCGCACCTTCCGCACCACCGCGGCGGCATAACGACTGAGTACCTCGGGCCGCAGCAGGATGAAGCCACCGAAATCCAGTCGCTGGATCATGCCGGGACCAGCCAGGTGGCCCAGCACAGTCTGCAACTCCGCCGGTGTGAACCGTTGGCCGCCAAGCAGGAGTTCCAGTCGCTGGTTTAACTCCGAGAGGCGAATGAGAACGGTTCCGCTGTCCCGAAGCCGCAGCACTTCCTCCTTGATCCGGTGATAGAGCGCGAGCGAGGTGGTGATGGGGATGCGGTCCCAGTCGATGGCCTGCACAATGGCCTCGCGGAGTTCGTTGCATCCGAGTCCGGTCTTCGCGCTGGTTTCGTGGAGCGAGCCAAGGAATTGCCGTTCGGCCATGAATTTCGTCATACTGGCATCGCTCACCACCAGTCCGCCGCGATCAATGCGGCCCGCAGCCAGGAGCTTGGCGAACGGTTTCCGTGCCGCTTTCTGGAGATCGCGATCCCAGTGACCGAGTCCTTCGAAGGGGTTTTCACCCTGGGGATTGAAGACCAGCACCGCTGCTGCCGTTTCATCCATGAAGATCTGATGGACGAGACGATAATCGACCTGCCCGGCGAAATCCCACAGCCAGATTTCGCGGTCGACCCCGTCTTTCTTGTTGGGTTGAGGTAGCGGCCAGTGAGTGGCCCAGGCGCCATCGGTGGAGGGAATGGGCTTATCATCCTCGACCTTGATCCCGTGGGCCAGGTAGTTGGAGAGCCCGCTCTTACCCACCCCGGACTCGCCGACGAGGAGAACCTTGGCGTTGGCGTACTGGACATCACTCCGCGTTGCCTCATCAGGTGAAGCAGTTCCTACCTGTGTTGGTGCTCCGGTGATGAAGGCCGACACATCCCATTCCCGCCAAACACCGTTGTCCGCGCCCGAAAAGGCGCGGCGACCGTCGCTGCTCCACCCCACACTCCGGACGCCTCCGAAATGTCCTTCGAGGACACGCAGG
>PLDW01000372.1 GCA_003136315.1 Gemmataceae bacterium
GGATGTATTGGCACTTACCCCCTAACCCCAGGCTCGGGCGCCATGTCGCCTGGGCCACGCTCTGGGTTCTTCTGGTCGCGTTGCTATCCTGAATCTCACCTCTCCGACTCACCCCAGGTCGTATCATGCGCTGCCTCGTTTTGGTCCTTCTCGCTTGCGGCACCACCAGCACGCTCGCGATCCCCGGTCCCCAGCCTCCCACCGGCACGAACAAAGAGATCATCCTCTCCGATGAGGCGCGCGCGATTCACGGCGACGCGCTGCTCATCGATGGGCACAACGATCTCCCCTACGCCCTCCGCGCGAAGGACGGCCCGTCGTTTCGCAACATTGACCTGTCCAAGCCACAACCCCAGTTCCATACCGACATCGCCCGGTTGCGCAAAGGGAATGTGGGAGCCCAGTTCTGGTCGGCTTATGTCTCGGTCGACACGGCGAAGAAGGGAGTGGCGGTCCGGACCACGCTCGAACAAATTGACATCATCCACGAACTCGCTGCCCGCTACCCGGACACGTTCACGATGGCCTACGGGACGGACGACATTCGCCGCATCCGCCAGGCCGGAAAGATCGCCTGCATGATCGGTGTCGAGGGTGGGCACTCGATCGATAACTCGCTGGGTGTGCTTCGCGACTACTACCGACTCGGCGTCCGCTACATGACCCTCACCCACTCGGAATCACTCGACTGGGCCGACAGTTGTTCCGACGCCCCACGAGCGAACGGACTGAGCCCATTTGGTGTGGAGGTGGTGCAGGAGATGAACCGGCTCGGGATGCTGGTGGACCTCTCGCACGTCTCCCCGGCCACCATGAAGGCAGCGCTGAAGGTATCGACCGCCCCGGTAATCTTCTCGCACTCCTCCGCTCGCGGGGTTGCAGACCATCCGCGGAACGTTCCCGACGATGTGCTCGGCCTGGTGAAGGCCAACGGTGGGGTGGTGATGGTGAACTTCTATTCCGGCTTCCTGGTTCCCGAGGGAGCACGGGCCATGCAGCGGATGTTCGAGGTCTCACGGGAACTGAAGAAGAAATTCCCGAACGAAGCCGAGCACAAGGAAGCCTTGCAGGCGTGGGTGAAAGAGAACGACTACCCCGCCGGTTCGGTCCACACAATCGTCGACCACATCGATCATATCGTCAAGGTGGCGGGGATCGACCATGTCGGGCTCGGGTCCGATTTCGACGGTGTGCCGAAACTTCCTTTCCAGATGTCGGATGTGTCCTGCTACCCTTATATCACCCAGGAACTGCTGAACCGGAAATACACGCGCGAGCAGATCCACAAAATCCTCGGCGGCAATCTGATGCGAGTGTTTGCAGCGGCCGAGCAGGTGAGCCGGGGCAAGGGAGCCAAACCGTGACACCTCGCGTGGTGGTTGTCGGGGCAGGGATCGCTGGCCTGGCTGCATCTCGGTGCCTCCGTCAGGAGGGCTTCGACGTCACCTTGATCGAACGGGAATGGCAGATCGGCGGCCGCTTGCTGACCCACCAGGCGGCCCCACGACTGAGCTTCGACCTCGGTCCGCAGTATCTGACCGGCGGGGACTGGTTACCCGGGACAAGCAGATCGGGGACCAATCGAGAAACGCCAGGCGTGATCGATCAACTCATCCGCGACAGTGGCCGCCGCGCATTCACCCACAGATCCCCCGTCGGGCGAATCGGACCTGCGGAGGCGACGGACGAGGNNCCAACGGCTTAATGACCTCCTGAACAACGGGGCCATGTCGATCAAGGGAGGCATGGCCCAGCTCGCCGACCTGCTCCGGCCCGCACCACCTCACTTGCCCGATGGCGTGACTTTCTGCAACCAAACACAGGTCACGCGAATCGAGCAGCGAGACCGCCAGTGGCGTGTGCGGACGCATTCGACTCTGGACGGTTCCGACGATCAGATCGCAGCGGATGCAGTCCTGCTCACACCGCCGATCCCGATCGCCCTGGACCTGATTGCGCAGAGCGAACTCACCATCCCCTACGAACTCCGGAACACGCTCCAGACGGTGCGATATGCCGGGTGTTTCGCACTGGCCGCGGCCTTTCCGGGGCCAAGTCGGCTGGGAGAACTCGGTGGGATTCAGTTCAAAGACACGCCTGTCGAGTGGGTGACCGACAACCGGATGCGAGGAGTCTCAAGAGTCGGCCCGGCACTGACAGCACTCACCACAGCATCCTGGGCAGCCGAGCACGATCACGAACCGGACGATGCGATCATCGCACAACTCCTTCCGTTCCTCCGGGCCTGGGCGGATGGAGAGCCGCACTCCATTCGGTTGCACCGGTGGAAGTATGCACAGGCCATGACACCACTCTCTCTCGCCTGCCTCGTGGCAAACCCGGATGCGCCACTGGTGTTTGCTGGCGATGCGTTCGCTGGCGCGGAGTCCCAGGGGATCGAGGCAGCCTACCTGTCTGGGATGGCCGCGGGCCGACGGATCGTTCAGCTCATCCGCCGCAAGGATCGATTCGCCGTACGACGCCGAGCCCGGAGGTATCTGCTCGAAGTGGGCGTGACAGGTCCAGACGAAGCGGTTCGAGCGGAGACGATGGGGGCTGACCGGCTCGAACTCTGCTCCGGATTGGAGGTGGGCGGGCTGACTCCTTCTCCAGGCACATTTTTGGAGGTTCGGGAGGCGGTCAGGATACCGGTCTACGTCCTATTACGTTCAAGAGTGGGTGGGTTCACGCTCTCCAATTGCGAATTCGCAGCGCTCAGACGCGACGCGGACTGGTTCCTCCAGCACGGAGCAGATGGGATCGTATTTGGGATTGTCCGACACAAGGACGGGCTGAATGTGATCGACAGCGAGCGGTGTCGGGAGTTGGTGAGACTGGTGAAGTTGGCCGGTGGGCGAGCGGTCTTTCACCGGGCGTTCGATTTCCTCTCCAATCCGTTGGTCGCCTTGGAGGAGTTGGCTGATATCGGTTTCGAACGGGTGCAAACGAGCGGCAGGTCGACGACGGCCGAGGGCGGAGCGGGTCGGCTGGCGGCCTGGATCGCCCACGCCGGATCGCTGATCGAGATCATGCCGGCCGGGGGGATCACTCCTGGGACTGTCTCCCATTTGTTGCTGGAAACGCAGTCGCATTCGGTTCATGCTTCGTTGCGTGGACCAACTCCGGACCCGTCGCTCCTGACCACCCCCGGACTCGGGGGTGCGATGGGCGTACCCGACGCAGCTCAGGGCCGGGGGACGACCTCGGCCGAACTCGTCCAGGAGATGCGCCAGACCCTGGACAGGCTGGCGACCCACAGCTCAGAGGGCTCGGAGGAGTGAAGTGACTAGTGAGTCCAGCGAGAAGCCTCGCAAAAAACATTCAGCTCAGACTGGTTAATCCAACGAGCCTCTCTGACATCCCCCGACTTTTGCCCTGGGAGGGCACGAGTGACACCTCACCCTGACCACCGGCCCGACATTGGCAGTACGACAGATCCGAATCGAACCGTCGAGTTGCCGCCCAACCCAGGGCCGCTTATGGACCTTACAAATCGAGTTTCCCGGCCGACAATTGTCATTCAGTCCATGCGGAAACAAACCCGGAACCCGTAGAAGCCGTAGCAGCGATCGGGCGAGTCGTCATCGCGGCTCGCTGCGCGACAGTTCCTGGCGAAGTCGTCCCAGGAACCACCACGAAGGACACGACGAATGTCAGGCTGATTTGCCAATTGAAAGAAGTCTTTGAGATTCTCTAATTTGTCATACGGTCTATAGCGATCACGGCACCACTCCCATACGTTCCCGTGCATATCGTGCAGCCCCCAAGGGTTCACCGGGTACGAACCCACCTCCACCGTCTTCCGCTTGTTCGCACCCTTCACCTCGGTCCCATACGGGGCGTCACCATGACAGTTCGCCAGATCCCCATTGAGCTTCGATCCGAAGTGGAATGGAGTCGTCGTCCCCGCACGGCAGGCGAATTCCCATTGGGCTTCCGTCGGCAGTTCGATCTTCCGCTTCGTCCGGCCCGACAGCGTCAAGCAGAACGCTGTGGCGTCTTCCCATGACACATTCTCGACCGGCAATCGGCCGCCCTTGAAATGGCTTGGGTCTGCACCCGTCACGGCCTTGTATTGGGCTTGCGTCACTTCGAACTTTCCGAGGTAGAAATCCTGGCTGATCTCCACCCGCCGCTGCGGCTTCTCATGTCCTTCCGCATCCTTCTCCCCGTCCGGGGCACCCATCATGAACGTCCCCTTCGGAATGCGACTGAACTCCATCTTCTCGCCCCCGCCGATATCCAGTGTCACCATCCATCGCTTTCCCTTCTTCTTCTCCTCCTCGATGATGTACTCGAATTCCTGTTCCTTTTCGGTGAGCGTATCCTTGGTCAGCATCGGAGCCGCCTCGTGCCGCAGGGCCGATAGCCCATCGTGATGCGCCACCCCGGCCTCCCGCGAGGATCGGTCGGAGGATTGACCACGGCCCACCATCACCAGAACCGTGAGGAACACGACGACCGACGCTACCACGCACAGGGATCGGCACTGGTGGGTGGTCATGAACGGTCTCCGGGGGGTGGGTCGGAAAGGCAGGACAGATCGTAAACCCGGCCGTAGCCAACTGCAATATCAGGCTGGGTGATCGACCAGAGTTGGGGGTCGGTCGTCGCAGATCACCTACGAGCCTCAACTCCCCGAGGTGGGGAGATCGCCTTGGCGGGGTGGATACTGCCCCCAAACGCTCACACTTCGCGTCTGCGGGCCGATCGGTCAACAGGACAGGGGGGAAAGGGATTCGTGTTTCTCAAGTCGAGGGGCAATGTGAGGGGTTCGGGGTGACTTCGCTCGGCCCAAGCCTTGTGCTCGGACTTGGGCTCGCGGCGGCCTAGTCGAGCGGCCGATGGAGGCGTTCTGGGCTGCCTCCTGGACATCGTGGGCTGCGACCTTGGCCTCTTTGTGCAGCACACACTGGTTGGCCTCGTAGGGGTCGAAACCCCGTCGATGACCCCATTGCCAGGGTCGGTATTGAGAAGGGCACTCGGCGATCCAGATGTTGGGCGATTCTCCGCGCGGGGAAGTCGGTGGAGAACCGCGCCTGGCAGACCCGTCACCTTGGGCCTCTGCTCGTTCAGATGGGCAAGAGCCGGCGAGCAACGACTGAGTGGAAGACACTCGACTGGCGAGCGTTATACGAGGTTGACCTGCCTCCGTGGGAGGAGATGATCACTGGGGCCGTCGTAGGGCGGTGATGTGGTCGATTGCGTCAGCCCAACATCATCATGGGCTATTCGCCTCAACCCCTGGACCGAGGGGCCGGTCTGCTGGGTTCTGGCGAATCCCAGGCCACTTTCCCACCCCGTACCCTTCTGTGGGGCTCAACTGCTGTTCGAGGTGCCCGATGAACTGATCGCTGACGCGGGCAACTTGGGCCAGATTGTGAGCTGGACCTCGACGGTCGACCGGGCAGCCCGTTTCACTACTTCCGTAACGGAGGGGACGATGGTGCCGGCAGGGCGCGGTGTTGTGGGGCGGACGACGGTCCCATCCGGTGCCAGTCCGCCCGAACCGGGTTGGGCACCGGCCTCTGCGGGTATGGA
Source organism: Gemmataceae bacterium (assembly GCA_003136315.1). Lineage (GTDB taxonomy): Bacteria > Planctomycetota > Planctomycetia > Gemmatales > Gemmataceae > Urbifossiella. The sequence goes on from PLDW01000372.1 coordinate 5,542, forward strand.
GGTTGTCTCCCCGGCTCTGGGTTCCTCGTGGGGACAGAGACCGAGGGCCGGCTGGTTCGGGTCACTGGTCGGTTTTGGACCATCCGAGGTCGCGACGGGAGCGGCCGGGCCACAGGTGCGAATACTCGGATCGGTCAGAGGTGATGAGTTGTCCGCAGACTCTGGACGAGGGGTGTGGGCAGTCCGGTTCGGGTCGTCGGCGTTCATCGCGCGATCCCGAGTCTGTGGGGGGAGACAGAGCCCGATGATAAACCACCAATGGGAGTGGGTCCACAGGTTGCCCGTCCGATGCCATCCCGTCTCACCTACGCTTCTACCCTCTCGAACGCCGTGGCTACACCCCATCCGCCGATGATTGGTAACACTCAGCTCGTGAGTGAGCAAAATCTGGGCGGAACCTGAAATCAGCCCCTGATCGGGCACCAGGTCATACGGTCAGGACTGACCCGTAGTTGACGTGTCCAGCTCGGCCATTGCCTCCCGGACTTTATCAGCAAGTAACTTGGGGAAGGAGGCGAGAAGGCTCTCTATATGGGAGATTTCCTGATATAAACCAAGGTGCTTAAACAGTTTATCGAGACCGATACCCTTTGGTACGAAGCGGAACTCAAACGTCTCGTGGCGAGTCACCATGTCCACCATGTGGCAGAATTCACGCTTGCAGTGGGAGCAGGTGAGGTTGAGTTGGCGTTCGCCGAGAGGAACCTCCCGTTCGACCCTCGATTTCAGCTTTGCGATCACCCTCCTGGTCTCGATCGGGGTCTCATGCATCGGGCGAAGGGTGAATCCATCGGCCTCGAACAGATAGTACCACTCCTAATCGCTGCGACCCCGGAGGGGTCGTTTCGATCTTTTACACCGTCTCTCTCAAGCGTGTGTGATCTCTTCATCACCTCAATACGCGCGGGCGAAGACCACCTGGCGGGCCGATGGCTTCCCAGTGAAGATGCAGGTGCCTGGCTCTTGCGGTCCGTCGAACGGCAGGCACCGGATTGTCGCCTTGTACTCCTTCTGGACCATGTCCTCGGTCTCGCGGGTGCCGTCCCAGTGAGCGTAGACGAACTTGAGCGGCTCGGCACCGGCCTCGTCGCCCTCTTCCCGGGGCGGGAACAGCGCCTTGAACTCGTCGAGCGTGGCGACCGTCACGGTTTGCTTCTCGCGGAACGCTTTCGCCCGGTTGTAGAGTGACGTCTGGATGTCGCGAAGCAGCTTATCGATGTGGGCCGCGGCACTCGTGAGCGGCACCCCGAATTGTTTTCCCTCTTTCCCCGGCACGTCACGACGGGCGACCGCGCAAGCCGACTTTTCGATATCCTTCGGGCCAATCTCGACCCGCACTGGCACGCCGCGCAGCTCATATTCCGCGTACCGGAACCCTGGCATCTTGTCGAACAACGTGTCGATTTTGACGCTGATCGGTTCATACCCATAAAACGCGTCGCGGGGAATCGCCCGTAGGTCGGCTGCCACTTTCTCGGCCGCAGCGATGCTTGGCCCCCGTTCGACGTCGTTGCGCCCAAGGGGGCAGATGACGACATGCGTCGGAGCCAGCCGCGGGGGGATCACCAGTCCGTTGTCGTCCGAGTGGGTCATGATGAGCCCACCGATGAGGCGAGTCGAGACGCCCCAGCTGGTCGCCCAGGCGAATTCCCGCTGCCCCTTCTCGTTCTGGAAGGTAACATCGAAGGCCTTCGCGAAATTCTGGCCGAGGAAGTGCGAGGTGCCCGCCTGGAGGGCCTTCCCATCCTGCATCATCGCCTCGATGCACAGGGTTTCGACCGCTCCTGGGAACTTCTGCGCTTCGGTCTTCGGTCCGACGAGGACGGGCATCGCCATGAACTCTTCGGCGAACGTCCGATAGACATCAACCATTGTCCGGGTCTCGTCCTCGGCTTCCTTCTGGGTTGCGTGGGCGGTATGCCCTTCTTGCCAGAGGAATTCGGACGTCCGGAGGAATAGTCGGGTCCGCATCTCCCAGCGGACGACGTTGGCCCACTGGTTGATGAGCAGGGGCAGGTCGCGGTAGCTCTGGATCCAGTCCTTGTAAGTGCGCCAGATGATCGTCTCGGAGGTAGGCCGAACGATGAGTTCCTCGTCCAGCTTGGCGGAGGGGTCGACCTCGATCTGGCCATTCACCGACCGGAGGCGGTAGTGGGTGACCACCGCGCACTCCTTGGCGAACCCCTCGGCCATTTGCTCTTCCTTCTGGAAGTAGCTTTTCGGAATGAACAGGGGGAAATAGGCGTTGACGTGGCCGGTGTCTTTGAAGAGCTTGTCGAGTGCCCGCTGCATCTTCTCCCAGAGGGCGAACCCGTTCGGCTTGATCACCATACAGCCCTTGACGCCCTCCGCGTTCTGGGCGAGTCCGGCTTCCTTGACGATGTCCAGATACCACTGGGGGTAGTTCTTCGCGCGGGCGGTGATCTTCTCGGCCATGAGGGTGTCCCTGTGCGGATGGCGAGCGGCGGGGCTGGCCCGGCCGTCGGTTGGACTCGATTATAGGGAGGGACACCCGGGCCGGGCGGGAGGTGATCGATTCGGCAGGGACACGTTCCACCACTGGAATCCACCCTGGATGATCCCTAAGTTCAACTGGGAATGACCCTCGGACGCGCACCCTCTCCGCGCTGGTCTGTCGGTTCTTTTCAGGGAGATGAGTGCAGATGGCTGCTGTGAAGGTCGGAATCAATGGATTCGGTCGGATTGGCCGGCTGGTATTCCGGGCGCTGGTCGAGCAAGGGCTCCTCGGCAAGCAACTCGACGTGGTGGCGGTCAACGACCTCGTCCCGGCGGATAACCTTGCGTACCTGCTCAAATACGACTCCACCCAGGGCAAGTTCAATGGCGAGGTGCTGAGCAAGAAATCGTCGTCCGCTGCGAAGGAAGACGACACACTGGTGGTCAACGGGCACCCGATCAAGTGCCTCGCCGTCCGTGAGGGTCCGGCCGCCCTGCCCTGGAAGGAACTCGGGGTCGAGTACGTGATCGAATCGACCGGCCTGTTCACCGAGTGTTTGAAGAACATCGGCACGGGCGAGGGGCAGGTGGGGCCGAACAAGACGGCCCACGGGCACATCCTGGCCGGGGCTCGGAAGGTGATCGTGTCGGCCCCCGCCAAGAATGAGGACATTACCGTCGTGATGGGGGTGAACCACGAGAAGTATGTCCCGGCACAGCACCACCTGATCTCCAACGCCAGTTGCACCACGAACTGCCTTGCTCCAGTCGTCCACGTCCTGCTCAAGGAAGGGTTCGGGATCGAAGAAGGGCTGATGACCACCATCCATAGTTACACCGCCACCCAAAAGACGGTGGACGGCCCGAGCGCGAAGGACTGGAAAGGTGGACGGGCCGCAGCCATCAACATCATCCCGAGCACCACTGGGGCAGCGCGAGCAGTGGGGCTGGCGATCCCGGAGGTGAAGGGCAAACTCACCGGGATGTCGTTCCGGGTTCCCACGCCGACCGTATCGGTCGTCGACCTGACTGTGAAGACAGTGAAGACGACGAGCTACAAGGAAATCTCGGCGGCGATGAAGGCAGCGAGCGAGACGTACCTCAAGGGAATTCTCGCCTACACCGGCGACGAGGTAGTTTCTTCGGACTTCATCCACGATGCCCACAGCAGCATCTACGATGCCGGCAGCGGGATCGAGTTGAACAGCCGGTTCTTCAAGCTGGTGAGCTGGTACGACAACGAATGGGGCTACAGCAACCGCTGCGTCGACCTGCTCAAGTACATGATCTCGAAAAGTTGAGTGAATGAACCAAGGGCGATACCAGTGGCCATAACGTAATCGCGCTGACCCGAACGACCCCGGCGGGGTCGCAGCGATTAGCCGGTGGTCGAGCGCAGCTCTATCACCGGGGGCGGCTGGGTCGGGACCGCACTCCGTGGCGGCGAGGTCAGGTGTGTGGAGATCTTATCCCGCCCAACCCCTTCATGATGCGGAGAATCACCAGTGTCGAAGAAAACCCTTGCCGACCTCGGTGACCTGAAGGGGAAAAAGGTTCTGATCCGAGTCGACTTCAACGTCCCGCTCGACAAGAAGACCGGGGCCGTGAAGAATGATCGTCGCATCCGCGGGGCTCTGCCAACCATCCGGAAATTACTCGATTCCGGCGCGGCTGTCATCGCGATGAGCCACCTTGGTCGGCCCGAGAAAGCGACTCCCGAGGAGCGGAAGAACCTGGCCCTCGATAAGGTCGCTGCCCGATTCGGCGAACTGCTCGGTCGGCCGGTCAAGAAGGCTGCCGACGAGGTGGTGGGGCCAGCGGTCACCGCTGTTGTTCGAGAGATGAAGCCGGGCGAAGTCGTCCTGCTCGAAAACCTTCGGTTCGACCCCCGGGAGCAGAAAAACGATCCGGGATTCGCTGCGGCCATCGCGGCTCTGGGCGATGCGTATGTGAATGATGCGTTCGGAACCTGCCACAACGACAAGGACGCGAGCATGGTCGCAGTCCCGGCAGCCCTGAAAGCGGCCGGGAAGCCCCGTGCTGTGGGGCTATTGGTGGCCCGGGAGTTGGAAGTCATCGAGGAGTTGATGGGGCACCCGAAGCGGCCACTGCTCGGGATCATGGGCGGCGCCAAGGTGTCGGACAAGATCGCCTTTATCCAGGTTCTCCTGTCCAAGGTCGATCACCTCCTCATCGGCGGGAAGATGACCTACACCTTCCTGAAAGCTCAGGGGGTGGATATCGGGAGTACGCGGGTTGCGGATGAGGAGTTGGTTGCTGCCGCACCTCTTCTCCAGTACGTTGGGACCAAGATCACACTCCCGGTCGATTCGCTCGCTGCGAAGTCGGACGATCTGGACGCCACGCAGGTGTTTGAGGGTCCAATCCCGACCGGATACGAGGGAGTGGACATTGGCCCGAAGACCCTTGCCTTGTACGCGGAGAAGATTCGCCACTCTGGAACCGTGATCTGGAACGGCCCGGTCGGGTGGTTTGAGAAGCCCGCGTTCAGTGCGGGAACCAAGGGGATCGCCGTGGCGATGGCAGGGTGCAACGCGGTGACGGTGGTCGGTGGCGGGGAAACGGCTGAAGCGGTTGAGCAGTTCGGGTACGACACGAAGATGACGCACGTCTCAACGGGTGGGGGTGCGTTCCTGGCGTATGTCGAGGGGAAGCCGTTCCAGTCCCTCGCGCAGATCGACGATAACTGAAACGGACCCAGGGCGTTCTTCTTGGGGGTGAGGCCGCCCGGGGCGTTGCCCTGGGTGGCCTCTGATGGGCAACGCCCTGGGTGTGTGATGGACGGACCATCCCGCCCCATCCGGCTTGACCTGTGGCCTGGGCCGGGGTCTCATACATCGAACACGCTGGGGGTTCTGAGGTGGACGGCATGGCGACGACCGAGAGGCCGAAGCGAGGTGTGCCGGAAGGGCTGTGGATTCGCTGCCCGTCCTGCAAGGCCACGGTCTACAAAAAAGAGGTCGAGGCCCGCTTGCACGTCTGCCCGGAGTGCGACCACCACTTCGTCGTGCCGGTCCAGGACCGGATTGCCCAGTTGCTCGACACCGATAGCTTCGAGGAGTGGGACGCCGAGTTGGCCCCCTGCGACCCGCTGGAGTTCGTCGACCGCATTCCCTATGCCCAGCGACTTGTGGAGGAACAGGCGAAGACCGGGATGAACGACGCCGCGGTGTGCGGCAAGGGGTTCATTCGCGGCCGACCTGTCGTCTTGGGGCTGACGGACTTCAACTTCATGGCAGGGAGCATGGGCTCGGTAGTCGGGGAGAAGTTGACCCGGGCTGCTGAACGGGCGACTGAGTTGCGTCTCCCGCTGATCTTTCTTAGCGGGTCCGGGGGGGGAGCCCGGATGCAGGAGGGCATCCTCTCGCTGATGCAAATGGCAAAGGTGTCGGCTGCGCTGGGTCGGTACGACTCGGCCGGAGGGTTGTATGTTTCGATCCTGACCAACCCCACCATGGGCGGGGTGGCTGCGAGCTGGGCCCTCCAGGGGGACATCACTCTGGCCGAACCGGGCGCGATGATCGGGTTCGCCGGGAAGCGAACCATCTGGAACACGGTCCGGCTCGAACTCCCGGAAGGATTCCAGACGAGTGAATTCCTCCTCAAACACGGATTCGTGGACCGGGTGGTCCACCGCAAGGATCTCCGCACGGAGGTGGCCCGTATAATAGACTACTGTCAGATTCAGTAACGGGCTCTCGATGTCGAGAACTGGGGTTGGGGGCCTCTTCTGTTCGCTCCGGCAACTGGGTTTTGACTTGGAAGCCCTTTTATGGCGTTCGGCAGATGGAGGATTACCATCCCCGTCAGGGACAGCCGGGNNCGGCCCCTACACAGCATTTGTAGGGGTCGCCCTCCGTGGCGGCCCGGCGTGGACAAGTCCCAAACACGGGTCGGCTCTCTTCTGCCGATCGCCAAGACACGATCAACAACCCTCTCGCTCGTCGAGGTGAGCCCGTGGGCTTTCTGAGCTTTCTATTTGGCAAGAAGAAAGGCGATGGGGGCGGAGCCAAGAAGGGGCTCAAGCGCGTGGATATTCCCAAACGCTTCGACCTGAGCGGCCGGACCGGTCAGGGAAGCATGTCAAAAGTTTACAGAGCCTACGACAACACAATTGGGAGAAACGTCTGTCTGAAATTACTCGACCGGGTCAAGACCAAAAAATTCGAGCTGCGGTTTACGAGCCGTGGGCTGAAGAAGCCTTCCGAGGGTGAGATCTGCATGGCTCTACGGCACGATAACATCGTCCGCACCTACGAGCACGGTCTCTCTCTCGAAGGTGATCCTTATCTGGTGATGGAGTGGGTCGAGGGGCATGGGCTCAATTACCTCATCGAGACACGAAACGCCCTGCTCAATGGCAACCGGATCAATTACTTCTGCCAGCTCTGCGACGCCGTCCAGTACATGCACGATACGAAATTCCTCCACCGGGATCTGTGCCCGCGGAATGTCATGGTGAACCAGGAAGGTGTCCTCAAACTGATCGACTTCGGGCTCACCATTCCCTACGAGACGGAGTTCTGCAAGCCCGGCAATCGGACGGGGACGGCTGACTATTTGGCCCCAGAACTGATCAGCCGCCGCACAACCGACCACCGGGTCGATCTGTTTGCCCTGGGGGTGACCGCATTCGAGCTATTCACGAACGCCCTCCCCTGGGAGCGGTCGCCGTCGTCGGAAGAGACTCTCCGCCGGCACCTGAACACGCCTTCGCGAGATCCCAAGGATCTGAAACCGGGGATCGAGGAGGATCTGCGACGACTCCTCCAACGTGCCGTCGAACGCGACCCGACCGCCCGGTTCCCGACCGCGGCAGCGTTCAAGGCAGCCATACTCAAACTCGAACGACAGGATTACTGACACAGCGGACGCGGGGCGGCCTGATGTCCCTCACTTTCCCACCATCGCAGCCCAACTCGCTGAGGCGATTGCGGCTGTTTCGACACGGAGGATTCGCGGGCCGAGCGACACCCGAATCCAGCCCGCAGCTTCCCCCTCAGCCAGTTCCTCGCCGTTGAATCCTCCCTCCGGCCCGACTGCGAACGCGATCCCCCCAGTCCGAATGGCTTCGGTCGATAACCCTGTGAGGTTTTGGGGTTGCGTCCCGGGGAGGGGTGGATGCAATATCACGCGAACGGTTGGGAGATCGGCTGTGTCCTGGAATCGTGTCCAGGCGATTGGGGGGGCGACACGCATCAAGACGTTCCGCCCGCACTGCTTGCTCGCCTCGATGACAGCCTGGTGGAGTTTGTCCAGTCGGGCCTCCTTCGGCTGGACGATCGAGCGGGCAGTCTGGAGTGGAGTGAATCGTGTGACCCCGAGTTCGGTGAGCTTTTCGATGAGGAAGTCTCCGCGATCGCCTTTGGGCATCGCGGCGGCAAGTTCAAGCCGAAAGGGGAGTTCGCGCGAGGTGGGTTGGCCGGGGAATACCGTCAAGACAGCTCGCTTGCGGTCAGTCGAGACGACTTCGGCGGGGTAGTCATTCCCGTCGCCATTAAACAGCGTGACGTGATCGCCGGTCGAGAACCGGCGGACCGTGGCGAGGTGGTGGGCTTGCGGCCCATCCAACAGAAACTCTCCCGGAGCGATCGGGGTGGGGGTGTAGAACCGGTCGGACATGGGGCGAATCGCCAGGGTGGGCCAGGGCGAATCGTTCGCCCTCAGCCGACATCGGTCTGCTCGACGTGCAGGGACGAGGGTGGCCCGTCTTCGCTCATGGCCAGGAAAGCAGCGTAGGCATCCGCAGGCGGCGGAGCGAGCAGTGTCGGGGCCTGCGTGTCAACCGCAGCCGCACTGGGGGAATCGACTGGAATGGCGTCCCAGAAGGTCGGGTACGATTCGGGGGAGGACGACTCTTCGGGGATGTAGTCGGGCGGGTCGGAGTACATCATGTCAGAATCCCCAGTAAGGTGAAGTGGTGATGGGGGCGGTCCTTTCCTAATATCCCTACCCTGACTCCCTCCCCCACGTCAACATTTTATTGGCTACGGCACCCATTTTCGACCAAATTGGGAGTTTTGGGTGTCAGTGCGTCCTCTCTCCCCAATGGACGGGTACGGTGGATAGGAAAATGATCCGGAGTATTCCAATCAGGATTGCCAGTCCCGTCACCCCGACTCCGGAGGGGTCTCGGCGAGAAGACGGTGGTTGAGCGCAGCGATGCCACCGGTTGACGCAGCGAAGGCAACCACCACAACCCCGATACCCGTCGCACTCCCCAGGGTGCGTCCAATCGTAATCCCGCAGACGAGACACTGCGGCCGGGTTCATGTCTGAGAAAGGGACACAAATGGTCAGGTAGGACTGAAGAGAGGCGATTTTTCAGATGCCGCTTCCGCTCCGACGTCCTCCAACTCGATGCCAAATACCGTCCCTCCACTGGAAAACCACCTCGTCGCGGTCCTGCCAGGCAACGCAATAGGGGCCGTCCAGGCTGTTAATCGACCACCCGGAACGACGAAGGAGTTCGACATCCGGAACAGATTCACGACCTGAGACGAGCGGGGAGAGGGGATGCACGACGAATTCCTCCCGAACGCGCCCCGTGGGGCGCGAGGAATTAAAGGGCGGATCGGGGCTATAGCCCCGGTGTCCGGCACACTCTTCGACTTCTCAATCGGAATCCAGGAGCGGCGACTGGTGCGGATATACCGAGAAGATCCGATTGCAGCAATCGCGGGTCACTACGATCTGTGCTGTTCGCACAACCGGCCCGCAGGCGATACTGGAGGAGCAGAAGAGCAACCTCAGGGCCAGCGCACATGAAATCGCCTTGTTTTTCGTGAAGAAGCTCAAATCCCTGGCCCGTAACGGAGCCATTTTCCTCTCTACAGCCGCGGAATTCCCTGGGAATTCAAGTATTTCATGTGCGCTGGCCGTGGGAGCAAGCCCCCAAAGGCACAGGGGGGCTCCAAACCTCTCAGGATCTGCTCCCCCTTTCCTTTTTGGGCAAGGGGGTTAGGGGGGTTCGGTTCCGACTCTTCTCACCCTTCCTTCTAAGGGAAGGGGGTTGGGGGTTAGGTTCCGAGCCTCCTCCTCCAGCCCTTTTTTAGAGAATGGGGTTGGGGGATTCGGTTCTCTTAAACTTCCGGATTGGTCGCTGGGGAGTGTCAATCGGTGCTCGCCAGCCTGACGAAATCATGCCACTGGTAACCGTCCGGGAGGTCGGCACAGGGTGCACATTCCAGGTGGACGATGCGGCGGTGACGGGTGGTGGTCGGGCTGGGGTGGCTGCTCGCGTGGGTGAGGAGCGGTCGCAACAAGAGGACATCCCCCGCACGGCAACGAATGACAACGGGAGGTCGGACAGGATCGTCGTCAGTCCGATCCGACCGGTGCGACCCTGGGATCACCCGCAGTGGGCCATTCTCGTCGATCATCTCGTCGAGGTGAATCCGCGCTGTGACCATGCTCCCAAGGAGGTCCGCAGGGGCCTCAACATGCGGAACGCCCGCTTTCGTGGTCGGTTTCGTGAATCGCCCGATCGGGCCGTGTGCCCGGACTGCCACGTTATAATCTTTGTGCCAGGGTAAAGCCCAGCCGAACCCTGGTGGCTTGTCGAAGAAGAGCCCGCGAACCAGTCCGCCCTCCGGCCCCAAGAGTCCCAAGAGCGAGCCGAGCAGGGCGGGCTGGCGGGCGAGTTCGATGACTTCGGGCCACATTCGGAGCAGGTTCCGTGCTCCGCTCACCTGGCCGTCACCACCGGAAAGAATGGCCGGGTCGGCGGCGTTCTGCCGGCAGACCTCCTCCCACCCGGTAATTGTCCTGGCAATCTCACTTACCGCGAGGCAACCGGGGAGGAGGACGTAGCCGTCTTCGTCGAAGCGGGTGGGCCAGTCCAGGTCGAGACCGCCCGTCATAGCCGCCGGCCCCCACGAAAGCGGATGAGGTACACAACCACACCGATTCCGATGAACCCCAGCCCGATCTGCGCTTCGCTCCGCTGCTCCTCGGTCACGAACATGTTCGCAAAGACCGCGGCCATAATCAGAATGTAGATGGCAGGAACAACGGGATACCCCCAGCATCGGTACGGGCGGTTTTCAGGGGTCGGTGGGATGCGCCAGCGGAACACGAAAATCGATGCCACAGCCAGTGTCTCGAACGCCACCGCCCCAAACATGGCGAAATCGGTGACGACATCGAAGGGAGCCTTCCCTTTCGGGAGGTTCAGGTCGAGGTCGGTAAAGCCTAATGGGATCACCGGCAGGCGGTATTCGGGCTGGGTGAGTGCCCCGACCACAAACACCAGCACACACGACCACGCGGCGAGGACGAACGTCGCAATCATTGGTGTTGCGAAGCGAGGATGGAGTTCCTGAAGTTTTCGTGGGGCGAGCCCGTCGTGGCCCATTGCGAAGAGCACTCGTGGACCAGCCAGCAAATTCCCGTTCAGTGCCCCAAACACGGATGTCATCACGATCGCCGACGCAATGAGCCCTCCGATCGGACCCAACAGCCGGAAACAGAACTCGGTCGCGACGGTGGTGTCCTTCAACTCCTTCATCTGGTCGCGGGGGATGACGAGATAGTAGGCCAGGTTCGCGCCGCAATACAGGGCGATCAATAGCGCGATCCCCCCGAGCAACGATAAGGGGATATTCCGCTGCGGATTCTTCACTTCCCCGGCCATCGCCCCGATGTTCATCCACCCGTGATACGCCCACAACACCCCCACCAGCGCGGCCCCGTAAAGCCCCAGGTTCACTCCGCCGAGGGAGGCTGGCCAGGTCGGCGAAAAATAGTCCACTTTTGGTGGGTACTGGGGCTCGCTCACCGCAGCGAGGACAACGAACGGGAGCACGATAATGAACAGGAGCGACCCAACTTTCACCAAGGTGATGACCAACTGGACCCCGGCACCGAGGCGGGTTCCGCGGGCATTTACCGCAGCGAGGACCGCGATGACCAGCCCTGTCAGGAGTTGCCGCGGCCAGAACGCAAGAACCTCGACGTCAGGGCTCGCAGGGGCGAGGGTGTCCTTGAGGATATCATGGAAGGATTCGGTGAACATGGTGGCGAGCGCTGCAATCGAGGCCGAGCGAATGATCCAGAACTCGACCCATCCCCAGAGGAACCCGGCCATGCGGCCGTATCCCTCGCGGAGAAACACGTAGTTCCCCCCGGCTCGTGGGTAGAGCACCGCGACTTCCGCCAGAGCCAGCGCTCCGAGCAGGGCGAGGAGCCCGCCAAGCACCCAAACGCTGATGGCGAGCCCGAACTCGGGCACGTTTTCCGAGACGTTCCGGGCCTTCTTGAAAACGCCGGACCCGATCACCGTGCCAACGACGATCGCAGCACCCAGCCACGGGCCAAGGACGCGGGGCAGACTCTGTTGGGGTTGGCTCATGGGGACGATGATACCAGAATCCTGCCCGAATTCCCGAGAATCCGGTGAACCAGGAGCCTGTTCACGGAGAGATACGAAGAATAAACAGAAGAAAAAGTAATCACGAAACCACGAAAGACGAAATTACGAAAAAACCAAATGTCGATTTCGTAATTTCGTCTTTCGTGGTTTCGTGATGAAGTCTTGGTTTTCTTTGCTTTCCTTTGCGGCGTTGCGTGAAAATCAGCTCTTCAATACTGGGCGATTGCTCAAGACTGAGATAAGATAGTCAAAATATATCCGGATACAACCACGTCAATCAAATACAACCGTCTTTCGATCGTACACGAGAATCCGATGGTCGATATGCCAGCGCACGGCCCGGGAGAGGACCATCTTTTCCAGGTCGCGGCCCTTCTCGATCAGGTCTTCGAGCCCGTCCCGGTGGGAGATGCGGATCACATCCTGCTCGATGATCGGCCCCTCGTCCAGATCGGCGGTCGCGTAGTGGCTGGTCGCCCCGATCAGCTTCACCCCCCGCTCAAACGCCCGGTGGTACGGTTTCGCCCCGACGAACGCCGGAAGAAACGAGTGGTGAACGTTGATCACTCGCTGGGGATATTTGTTCACGAACTCGGAGGACAGCACCTGCATATACCGGGCAAGTACGACCAGATCGATCTTGTGCGCAGCGAGGAGGTCCAGTTGTGCCCGCTCGGCCTCGGCCTTCGCAGCGGCCGGGACCGGGATCAGATGAAACGGGATCTTGTAGAAGATGGCCCACCTCTCAGCATCTGGGTGGTTGGCTACGATCAGTGGGATCTCACACGGGATTTCGCCCGTCTGGTGCCGGTAAAGCAGATCCATCAGGCAGTGATCGTACTTTGACACGAACAGGGCGACACGCAGGGGGTGGTCTGACCGCTCCAGCCGCCAACGCATCTCGAAGCGGTCGGCGAGTGGAGCAAACCGGCGGGGGAACTCGGATGGGTCGAGTGAGAATCCCGCCAGATCCCATTCCACACGCATCAAGAACAACCCCCGCTCAGCATCCTGATGCTGGTCGGCGTGGAGAATATTCGCATCATGCCGGTAGAGGAACTCGCCGACCCCGGCGACGATCCCCTTCCGGTCTGGGCAGGTGATTAACAGAACCGCAGTATTTTTCATTAGTGTTTAGTGTTGTCGGAGTTAGTGTTTAGTGTTGTCGGAGTAAGTGTTTAGTGTTTAGTGTTTAGTGTTTAGTGTTTAGTGTTTAGTGTTTAGTGCTTAGTGTTTGTACGTTCAGTTGTCTTGGTGGTTGTGCCCACAATCCCGTGGTTTTCCGCCCCGAATGGGGCGGCGGATAATAGCCCAGGGCGTCAGCCCTGGGGCCTGGGGACGGGGGGAACTACCCCAAGACGCATGATCCGCAAGAACACGACACGCCACAAGACGTGTCGGATGGGGCGCGGTGTGTCCGTTGACTTTTCCTGCTCTCTCCCCGACATTGGAAGCGTGTCCAGTCCGCTCCCTGGAGGTGACAGATGACGCGAGGGAACCGCGCTGCCCGGTATGGGTGGGTGGCAGTGGTGGGGGTGGTTCTCGCCGCCCCGGCACCTGCCGAAGATGACATCACACGTGCCCTGACCACGATCAAGAGCGTGGATCGAGAAGGCAAAAAGAACGATTCGGTCGGCCCTGCCTGGAGAACCCTGGTCGCCGAGGGCGGGCCAGCCCTTCTCCCCACTTTGGCAGCCATCGACGACGCGAACCCCACTGCTGCGAACTGGCTACGGACCGCGGTGGATGCGATCGCCGAGGCCGAAGCCAACGCCTCCCGCCCGCTCCCTGCAACCAAGCTCGAAGCGTTCGTCAAGGACACGAAGAATGCTCCGTCTGCCCGCCAATTGGCCTACGAATTGCTCAGCAAACAGGATAAATCCGCCCCTGACCGGTTGCTCCCCGGGTTCCTGAACGACCCGAATCCAGACCTTCGCCGCGATGCAATTGCGGCTGAACTCGATCGGCTCACGAAAGCCGATCCCGCAACGGCCAAGCCCGCGCTGGAGCGACTGTTCGGTTTCAGCCGGGACAAGGATCAGGTCGATGCACTTGTCAAGAAACTAGGCGAGGCCGGAGTCCAGGTCAGCGTTGCCGAGCATTTCGCGTTTCTCACCCACTGGCACCTCGTTGGTCCGTTCGAGTCGGAGAAGGGGAAAGCGCTCATCCTCTCCTACCCGCCGGAAATGGCGACCGATCTCGCTGCGACCTTCCCGGGCAAGGGCGGTGCCAAGGTCGGGTGGAAGCCCTACTCGACCGCCGACAAGTACGGGCAAATGGATCTCAACAAGTTCCTCGGCAAAAGCATGAACGCTGCCGCATATGCCCGCGCGGTGGTGAATGCCGAGTCCGAAACCCCCTGCCAAATTCGGGTTGGGAGTCCGAACGCCGTTCAGATCTTCCTGAACGGGAAGAAACTGTTCGAGCGGGAGGAATACCACCACGGGATGAATCTCGACCATCACACAGGACTGGGCGTCCTTCGGAAGGGCGAGAATGTGATCTTGATCAAGGTTTGTCAGAATAATCAAACGGATAGCTGGGCTCAGACCTGGAGCTTCCAGGCCCGGGTCTGTGACGCCACCGGTGGACCGCTCCCCGGCCTGACACAAGTCGTCCTGCGGGGCGGCCAGCCGGTCCCGCTCAAGCTCGGCGAAAGCCCCGAACCCGATGCGATCCTGGAGGGTAAGAAGTGACTTGGTATCCTCGTTTGCTCGCGTGTGTCCCACTGACCCTCGCTCTCACCCTGCCCCTGATTGGGGCCGACTGGGGGCAGTTCAAGGGTCCGAACGCGACGGGCGTCTCGGACGAGAAGGCTCTCCCACTCACCTGGGCCAAAGATCAGGGGGTGAAGTGGAAAGCTCCACTCCCCGCCCGCGGCGTATCGTCTCCGGTGGTCGTCGGGGATCGCGCATACGTGACCTGTAGTTCGGGCAAGCGGGACGACCGCCTGCACGTTCTGTGCTTCGACGCGGTGACTGGCAAGCAACTGTGGCACCGGCAACTGACTGCAACTGGTGGCACCGCATGCCACCCGAAGACGTGCATGGCTGCGCCGACCCCGGTGGCCGACGAGAGCGGCGTGTATGCCCTCTTCGCAACTGGCGATCTGGCAGCGTTCGATATGGACGGCACCTTGCGGTGGTATCGGTCGCTGGTGGGCGATTACCCAACGATCACCAATCAGGTTGGGATGGCGGCCTCTCCGATCCTGGCGAAGGGCCGACTGATCGTCCCGATGGACAACGAGGGGGAATCGTTTCTGGCTGCGGTCGACACGCGATACGGAACGAACGTCTGGAAGGCCGACCGGCCGAAAGCGGTCAACTGGGTCACGCCACTGGTGCGCGAGGCGGGCGGGAAGACGGAGATCCTGCTTGCCAGCCCCTCGGGATTGGCCGCGTATGACCTCACGACGGGGGAGAAGCAATGGATCTTCAAGGACGGTGGAGGATCAATCCCCACGGGCGTGCTCGGCGGGGACACGCTGTATCTTCCGGGGGTTGGGGTGACAGCGGTGAAGTTGACCGACGCTGGAGTGGCGGGTGAGCCGGTGATGAAAGCCAAGGATGTGAAGTCCGGGTACGGGTCGCCGTTGCTCTATGCGGGGAAAGTCTACGCGACGGACGGGAACGGATTTATCTCGTGTGCCGATGCGAAAACTGGTAAGCTACATTACCGGGAGCGGACGAAGGGGGTTTATTCGGCCTCTCCGGTGGCGGGTGACGGTAAGGTGTACTGCCTGAACGAGACGGGGGTGACAACGGTCGTGAAGGCGGACAGCACCGAGTTCGAGGTACTGGCAACGAACGACCTCGGCGAGGAGGGTCTGGGCACACCAGCCATCGCTCGCGGGTGCGTGTTTATCCGCACTGACAAAGCCCTGTATTGCATCGGAAAGTAGTTTAAAGTTTAAAGTTTAAAGTTTAAAGTTTAAAGTTTAAAGTTTAAAGTTTAAAGTTTAAACGTCACCTCGTTCCCACGCTCTGCGTGGGAATGCCGTCTTCGACGCTCCGCGTCCTGGCCTGAACGGAACGGACGCTGACCGGAGATACGATAAACGTCGTCCCTGGCGTGTTGGCCCATCTCGTAGAGCTTGGGAACCAGGGAAATGTTGTCGCGTCGGGCGAGAAGTCTCCTGCATTTCGTCTGGATCGCCCCTGCAGTCGACCGATGCCCCTGGTAAGACGGTGGCATCCTTGCTCAGGCCGTTCGGCATGGGCATTGCTGACTTGATCCTTTCTCTCCGTAAAACTGGTGAGGACACATCTCATGTCAGAGTTCAGCATGATCACGGAGGTTGGCGACGATCGGGGTTTGTGTCGAGGGTGCCAGTGGTGGCAGGCGGAGCACGACGGGCCATCGGAGGGCACGATCGGCCTGTGCATGCAACCGGATTTGATTCACTTCACGCTCCAGGTCTCCGGGCACAGTGGGTGTAATCGGTTTCTGGTCGGGGTTCCCGTTGGGGCCGAATCGGCAGCAAGTACCCACGAGGTATAGCCTGGGGGGTGCAGGACCGGCTTTGCGATTGGCAGACTCTGCCCTTCTGGAAATCCAAGGAAACGGTGAACCTAGAAGGGCCATCGTGCCGACCGAATTTCGGTCAGTGACATCGGCCAGCGCCAATTTGGGCTTGACACAAGATGTTTTGGGACAATGATTTACAGCTTGATTGCAATTGCAAAATACTTGGCTCTGCAAAGTCGGTCCAGCACCCCCCTCTGCGTTCCGCTCTCCACGTTCCGCGTTTTCTCGACTCTTCCCTGTCCTGTACAATGGGGGTTTGGTGCGCACCCACGGCATATGGGGATCGGTCATGGTGTTCGGGCGGATCTTTTCGGGGATCAAGCGGAGTCTGGCGAAGACCCGGAGCGTCTTCGGCGGGGTGTTCGACCTCCTGCGCGGGAAAGGAAAAGTTGACCAGGCATTCCTGGATGAACTCGAAAAGCGGCTCTACCTCGCCGATGTCGGAACCCACGCGACTGCGACCATTGTCGAGCGGGTTCGTCAGGGCTATCGCGACAAGGAGGTCGGGGAGGAGGTACTGGCGTTCGTCAAGGAGCAACTCCGCGACCTCCTCACCACCCCCACCGAAGGGATCTTGTACGCCCCCACCGGGCCAACCGTCGTGATGATCGCCGGGGTGAACGGGTCCGGGAAAACCACCTCGATTGCCAAACTCGCGAAGCGGCTTCAGGGTGAGGGGAAGAAGGTGTTGGTGGCCGCGTGCGACACGTTCCGGGCGGCGGCCGTTGAACAACTCACCATCTGGGTGAGTCGGATCGGCTGCGAGATCGTCAAACAGGGGCAGAATGCCGACCCGGCCGCCGTTGCCCACGATGCTTGCGAGAAGGCCAAGGCGAGGCACTTCGATGTCCTGATCGTCGACACCGCCGGCCGGCTCCACACCCAGACCCACCTGATGCGCGAGTTGGAGAAGATCCACCGGATCGTGGCGAAACAGATACCGGGAGCCCCTCACGAGGTTCTGCTCGTACTGGATGCATCAAACGGTCAGAACGCGGTCGCCCAGGCCGAACAATTCAGCAAGTCCGTGAAGTGCAGCGGGATCATCCTCTCGAAACTCGACGGGACCGCCAAGGGCGGAGCCGTGTTCGCCATCAAGCAGAAGCTCGGCTTGGCTGTCAAGTTCGTCGGGGTCGGTGAGCAGATCGAGGATCTGGAGCCATTCGACCCAGACGCCTTCGTGCAGGCTCTGTTCGAGAAGGAATAAGGACGAGCGGCCAGAACCTGACCCCCCAACCCCCTTCCCTAAGAACGTGTCCAAGATCAAAACTGTGTTGTTCGCCGGGCGTGCGAA
>PLDW01000303.1 GCA_003136315.1 Gemmataceae bacterium
AACGTGCCGGAAGCAACAAACGCAGGAACTGGTCATGTCGAACGGGGAGATTTTCTGGCGCAGGAACCTCCCGCACTAGGATATAGGGGGGCACGTTGGAAACGTGCCGCCACAACCTTCGGGGAAGACTCTTACCCTGGCAGGAATTCCTCTCATGCGTCGTGTCACTCTGGCCCTGGTCACCATCTGGGTTCTTGGCCTCACTCATGACCGGGCGGTCGCCCAGCCTGAAAAGCCTCTCGCGGGGCGATTCCCTGTCTCCTCGTCCGACGACGCCTGGAGCAAACTGCCCCCACCCGAGAATCCCCCGTTTCCGGCGTGGGCCAAAGTTCTCGTCAGCCCCCTCCCGAAAACGACCGCTCGGATGCTCGAACTCGATTATCTGCACCGGGCGGAGAACCCTCTCGGAACCGTTCTGGCTGCGAAAATCCGTTACGCCGTTGCCGAGACCCTGGGAAGCAAGTGCGGGACCGCGACTGCGGCGGCCGACCTGCTACGGGTCGGACTCTCGGCTTCCGACGTAGCCGCTCTCGCCAAGCCTGCGGGCTTGCCGCCCGCCGAGGCGTTCGCTCTCGCGTTCGCCCGGAAGCTCACCAAGGAAGGTCATGCCATCAGCGACGACGAGTTCGCCGAACTGCTGAGGCTTTACGGCCCCGAGAAGGTGACCGCCCTGGTCCACACCGTCGCCTACGCGAACTTCCACAACCGTGT
This sequence comes from Gemmataceae bacterium, assembly GCA_003136315.1. Lineage (GTDB taxonomy): Bacteria > Planctomycetota > Planctomycetia > Gemmatales > Gemmataceae > Urbifossiella. The sequence goes on from PLDW01000303.1 coordinate 712, forward strand.
CATGCTCGGGTTCGGGGTGACTCACCCGCCGGACCCGCCATTGGGGGTGAAGTTCGACGCCGAGAAACTGGCGAAGGTGGTCGCCCCGGCCCGTCCGCCGTGGGACGATCTGAGGGCGGCGACAGGTGCCGGGCCGGCGGCCCGCGTCGAGTGGAGCCAGTTCGGGTTCGACGACCTCGCTCTGTCGCTCGACAAACAAAAAGCCCGCAAGTTGCGGCTGCCGCTGCCGGACCTCGGCCGGTTCAAGGATCTGCCGCCGCGCGAGAAAGCCCAGGCGGAGCGGGTCGTGTGGACGACCATCAGCACCGGCTATCAGCCGGGGATGACACGAGCGTGGTTCGCGTGCCTGAACGAGTTCTACGCCGAGTCGAAGGTGGATCGGGTGTTCACAAACTCAATGTTCTGGGTGGTGACGCGGACAAACGATTGCTTCTACTGAATGGGGCATAGCGAAATGCTGCTCGCGGTCGCGGGCCTCACGCCGGAAGAAGTGAAAACGCGGACGAAGAAACTGGCCACCGGGGACTGGTCCGACTTCCCGAAGGCGGAACAGGCCGCGTTCGGGCTGGCGTACAAGCTGAGCCGGGAGCCGGATCAGGTGACGGACAAGGACCGCGCTGCGCTGATAGCGGTGTTCGGAGAAAACCGCGCGGCGGACCTGATCTGGTATGCCGCGTGGTGTAACTACATGACGCGGGTGGCGGACGCTTTCCAGCTACCTCTGGAGCGTGACAACGTGTTCGCACCGCCCCCCAAGAAGCCCGACCCGAAGGAAAAATGACGAACGATGTGGACGATTCGTCGCCGCGGTGGGACCTGCTTCAGACGGCGGGTCGAACGTGCGATTCCTGGGACGCGGGTGATATCGGCTGCGGAGAACTCGTCCTCGCTTTGCGAACCCGGCTGCTCGCCCTCCCCCCCGGAGGTGTGATTCGGGTGCGGGCGACCGACCCCGCTGCCCTGGAAGACCTGCCAGCCTGGTGCCGGCTCACGGGGCACTCGCTCGTATCTGCCGACCACCCGATCTACCTCATCCGCCGCAAAGGAGAGTGACCGATGCCCGGCAAGTTCTGCGTCAGCTTGACCTGTGCCAGGGACAACACGGACAAGGCGACCGTCGCGTTCGTCGTCGCCAACGCGGCCGCCGCCTCCGACCAAGAGACGGTTGTTTTCCTCAGCACTGAGGGGGTGCGGTTGGCCGTTCGCGGGTACGCGGACGACATCGCCGAGGAGGGTTTCGCCCCGCTGAAGGATCTGATGGCGAACTTCGCCGCAGCCAGCGGGAAGATCTACGTCTGTTCGCCGTGCTTCAAGCGGCGGAAGCTCGACGGCACAGCGATCGTCCCCGGTGCGGTGATCGTCGGAGGGGCCAAGTTGGTCGAGTTCATGAGCAGCGGATGCCCCGGAGTGTCCTACTGACCCGCGTGCGCCCTGATACAGGAACCCGCTGAGGCTGTCGCATCTACAGAAAGACGATTAGACGTACACATGGGGCGAGCCTCCTGCCGAGCTGTATCACCCTCACGCTCGGCAGGAGCATCGCCCTCTCGTTAGACCGATTGTTACACCGGGAATGTGGCAGCCTCGGCGGGCGCGTCCCGCGACCCAGACGACTGAGGGCGGCCCGATGACCCCCGATGCCAGTTTCGATGGCGGTTCGCTCGACTGCGGGAGCGGGCTGCTGTTGCTGATCCGCCGGCACATCGACCCGCTCGAACCGGGTCAACTGCTGGAGGTCCGCTCAACCGAATCGTCGGTAGAAGAAGACTTGCCGGCCTGGGCGCGGCTGACGGGAAACGAACTTGTCGCCCGGACTCGGGCGGGCGACGTGCGGACGTACCTCATCCGCAAAGCGGGGGTGTCTCGCGCATCAGTTCCTCACACGCTGGCGATCACTCCCGTCCAGAAAGCGGTCGCGGTTCCCGCGATCCTCCCCCTGTCGGTGATGGGCGTCGGGAGTTGGCCTCGCCCACCGTGGCTCGTGCGGGCGCTCCACGAACGATTGGCAGGGCGGCTGCCGGAGGACGAGTTCCAGGAGTACGCCAACGACGCGGTGAGGTTGTCCATTGCTGCCCAGGAGCGGGCCGGGGTGGACGTGGTGACCGACGGCGAACAGCGGCGCGACAACTACGCCAGCTTCGTCGCCACCCGGCTCGACAACTGCCAACTGATCCCGATCACCGATCTGCTGCCCTACGTTACAGACCCCCAGCACTTCGCGGCGGAGCTCCGCGCTCTCGATGTGCCCGCCGAGCGGCTCCGCCACCCGGCCGTGTTCGACCGCCTCGCCCGATCGAAGCCACTCGCCGGCGACGAACTCGCGTTCGCCCAAACGCTCACGACCCGACCCGTGAAAATCGCGCTGCCAGGGCCGTATCTACTCACGCGCACGATGTGGCTGGAGTGTGTGTCCGACCAGGCGTACCCGGATCGGGAGGCGCTCGCCCGCGACATCGTGGCGGTCCTGCGCGAAGAGGCAGAGTACTTGCTCGCGGCCGGCGCGGCGCTCGTTCAGTTCGACGAACCCGTGCTGACCGAGGTGGTGTTCACCCGCCCCAAGACTGGCCGGACGTTCATGTGCGGGGCGCTGGGCGAGCGCCGCGAGCCCGGCGAGGAACTGGCATTCGCGGGCGGCCTGATTCGGGCGGTACTCGACGGCTTGCCGCGGGAGCGTGTGGCCCTGCACGTCTGCCGGGGGAACTGGTCGCGTGACGAGTCGGTTGCACTGACTGGGCCGTACACTCCGCTCGTGCCGCTCCTGGCGACGCTGCCCGTCGGTACGTTCTTCCTCGAACTCGCGACCCCGCGTGCAGGGGAACTCGACCCTCTGAGCGACCTCCCGGCCAGATGCCGGATCGGGGTCGGAGTGGTGAATCAGAAACTCGATCGCGTGGAGTCAGTCGAGGGCATCGTGGCAAAAGCCGAGGCCGCGATCCGGCTATTCGGTCCCGAGCGAATACTACTCACCCCGGACTGCGGGTTCGCCACGTTCGCGGACAGTCCCATGTCCTCGGCGGCGGTCGCAGAGGCGAAACTCGGTGCGATCATGCACGCCGCCCGCATATTGCGAACGCGACACGGCGTCGGAGGCTGACCCCCCCTCGGGATTGGGAACGCAGAGTTGACAGCCACGTCAGTTTCCGCTCAGGGGAATAGTCAAGTCATCGCGATCAGGGGTGACAGGAATCGGGTTGGTGAAGACCCCGGGTCGGCGTGTCCACGATTTTCCGCTGCCCCAAGTGTTGCTATAATCTATCAGATCCGACGCTTGCCCTGGTTGAGCCCCTGGTGCCATGAAGATTGTCAAGTACCCCCATCCCGCGTTGCGGTCTGCTGTCGCCCCTGTCACCATGATCGACAAGGACGTGCAACTGGCCGCCGGGGAGATGCTCGAACTGATGTACAAACACGACGGACTTGGCCTCGCAGCGCCACAAGTCGCGTTGGGGTTCCAACTTCTGGTGATGAACTTCGAAGGCGACCCGGAGCAGAAGGAAGCAGAGTTCGTGGCGATCAACCCGGTGATCGTCGAGAGCAAGGGAGCCGCGATCAACGACCGGGAGGGGTGCCTGAGCTTCCCCGGGCTGTACCAGAACGTCCGTCGTGCGAAGTCGGTGAAGGTGCAGGCGTATAACCTGAAGGGCGAACTCTACGAGATGACCTGCACCGATCTTCCGGCCCGGGTGTGGCAGCACGAGATCGACCACCTGAACGGGGTGTTGTTCATCGACAAGATGGGTCCGTTCGGCCGAGACGCGAGTCGGCGGGATCTCGAAAAATTCATCGCGGACTTCGCCCAGGCCAAGAAAAAAGGCGAATATCCGAGTGATTTGGAACAGCGGTTGTAGTTTTCAGTTTTCAGTTATCAGTTTTCAGCCAGACACTGATAGCTCGTTTGCCACGATGGCTCCCTCGCTTTTTGTCTGGCTGAAAACTGATAACTGAAAACTCATGCGTTTACTGATGATGGGCACCGGGACATTTGCCGAACCGACCTTCGAGGCACTACTGACGGACTTCGGCGGGGATGTCGTTGGGCTTGTCACCCAGCCAGAACGGGATTCGGGGAACAAGCGCGGGTCGACCCGCCAGACCGGCAAGGGGATGGCGAACATCGCCCGTGCGGCCGGTGTTCCCGTCGCCCAGCCGGAGAGCATTAACACACCCGAAGGGCTCGCCCAACTCCGCGAGATGCAGCCGGACTTGATGGTCGTCGCGGCCTACGGCCAGATCCTCTCGAAGGACGTGCTTTCGACGCCCACGATTGGCACAATCAACGTCCACGCCTCGCTTCTGCCGAAATACCGTGGTGCCGCTCCAGTGGCATATGCAATCCTCAATGGCGAGGCGCAGACCGGAGTGACCATTATCAAGGTCACCCCCGGGCTCGATTCCGGTGATATGATTCTCCAGGAATCGCTCGACATCCTGCCCGACGACACCACTGGCTCTCTCGAAGCCAGGCTCGCAGTACTGGGGGCAAAACTGGCAGTCGAGGCTGTGCGAAAGTATCAGTTTGGGTTACCGGTTGAGGGTGTGAAGCAGGATCCGGCACTCGTGACAAAAGCCCCAAAGATCAAGAAAGAATTCGGACTGATCGACTGGACCAAGCCTGCGGAAGCAATCGGACGCCACGTCCGGGCGATGCAACCGTGGCCGACTGCGTACACCTTCCTGCACCGCCCCGATAAAGAGCCAATGCGGGTCATCATGAACAAAAGCGGGACATGGGCCGCAATTAGCTGGTCCCCGATCCTTGGACCTCCTCCCGGGACTCCCGGAAGGCCACTTCTTCTCCACCTCGGTGCCGGCATGGGTTCTGGAGGAGTTGGCACGCAGCAGGGGCAGCCACGGCTGATGATCAGCTGTATAGGTGGTACTTTGCTCGAAATCCTCGAACTCCAGCCCGCTGGCAAAAAGCGAATGACAGCGGAGGAGTTCCTCCGCGGCTACCCCATCGTCGAAGGCATGCGATTCGGGCCGGAAAGCCCCTCATGACGACCGCCCGACAGGCCGCTGCCGACATTCTTGCCCGCTCGCACGCCCGTGCGGGGTTTGCGTCCGAGTTGATCGACGACGAACTCCACCGGATCTCCCTTTCCGGTCAGGACCGCCGATTTGTGACGCAACTTGTCTTCGGTGTCCTCCGACGCCGGGGGACGCTCGATGCCTTGCTCACACCTTTCATCCGCACCCCTCTCCATGCGGTGCAAGATCGTGTCTGGGACGTTCTCCATCTCGGGGCGTTTCAGCTCGCGTTTCTGACCCATGTCCCCAAGCACGCGGCGGTTCACGAGACGGTCGAACTGGCGACCCATGTCGGGAGCCCGCAGGCGAAAGGATTCGTGAATGGTGTCCTGCGAAGGGTCTCCGAACTGGTGACGGATGTGTTTACCGACCGGCCAGGGGGGGACGGTGTGCCGTTTGACTGGGAACCCAGGAAACCGAACCTCCCTTCCTTACACAGGAAGGAAGGGGGAGAAGGCTCGGAACCTAACCCCCCAACCCCCTTCCCTAAGAAGGAAGGGGGAGCCGGAGAGCGGTCGAAACCTAACCCCCCGGCCCCCTTCCCCAAGAAGGAAGGGGGAGATCGATCAGGTGTCCGGAACCCCTCTCCCCTTGGGGGAGGGGTTGGCGCGGGGTCTTCGATTCTCCCCCGTTACCGGAAGCTCACCCGGGCCGTCTTGCCCGACTTCGCCACTGACCCGGCAGGCTACCTCAGCGCGGCCTTCTCGTGGCCAAAGTGGCTCGCGGCCCGGTGGCTCGATCGCTATGGGCTGGGCGAATGCACCCGGCTCGGGTTTTGGTTCAACAGCCCGCCACCGCTGTGGATTCGGACCAACAAGTTGCACGACGACCGCGAGAACTACCGCCTCCGGCTGGCTGCGGGGTTGATCGAAACGGCCACCGGGGAACATCCGCAATCGCTCCGACTGATCGAGCACCATTCGATCCGCGACCTGCCCGGGTATGACGAGGGCGACTTCGCCGTGCAGGATCACTCGTCCCTGCTCGTCTCGTCCGCTGTCGCACCTCAACCGGGGATGCGTGTTCTCGACCTGTGCGCAGCCCCCGGCGGGAAGACCACCCATCTCGCGGAGTTGATGGACAATCGCGGGTTCGTCACCGCCTGCGACATCGACCAGAAGCGGCTCGACATCGTGACCTCACTCTGCCAGCGGCTGCGGATCAAAGGGGTCGAGACAGTGCTCTTGAACGAGAATGACGATCCGCCGGCCGGCCCATTCGACGCAGCCCTGGTGGATGTGCCGTGCAGCAACACGGGGGTGCTTGGCCGCCGCCCCGAGGTCCGCTGGCGACTCAAGCCGACCGAATTCGAGCACCTGATCCGACTTCAGACAAAGCTCCTGTTCCAGGCAATCGAGCGGGTGAAGCCAAAGGGTGTGATCGTCTACTCGACGTGCAGTATCGAGCCAGACGAGAACGAGAACGTGGTGAACGCCGTTCGCCGCGGGATCAAGAACTTGACCCTGGAGGCCGAGCACCACTCCATCCCCGGGCAACCTGCCGATGGCGGCTACTGGGCCAGGCTCCGCAAACCCGGCTGACTCACCTCGCCACCGAATTCTCCGGTGGTTACCATCCCGTCATGCCCTTTTGGAGAGGACGATGAGCACCACTGCACCCCCGCGCCCGATCACTCCCGATGACCTACTCCACATGCCTGACGAAGGGAGTGGCTTTGAACTCGTGGACGGCGAGTTAAAGGAGCTGAACGCGAGTATGCAATCCAGCCGGATCGCGGGCATGATTTTCTCCGAGTTTCAGACTTATTCCGTTGCTCACCACCCTGCCTGGGTCTTTCCGGAAAGAACCTCGTATCAGTGCTTCCCCGATGACCCGAACCGCGTCCGTCGGCCCGATGTCTCAATTATTCCACTCACCCGCATGACCCGGGAGCAGTACTACGAAGACGGGCATTGCCGTATCGCTCCTGACCTCGTGGTCGAGGTCGTGTCTCCGAATGACAACGCTGAGGATCTGGAAGAGAAAATCGGGGAGTGGCTCGCTGCGGGGACACGAATTGTGTGGGTTGTGTACCCTTCAATACAAAGCATCCGAATACATCGTGGTGACGGGGGATATGCCTTCTTACGATCCGCCGACACCCTCACCGCCGAGGGTGTGCTTCCCGGGTTCTCGTGCCCGGTCGCTGACCTCTTCCGACTCCCCGGCGAACCTGCCCCATCGGTATAGCGTCCTCATAGAATGACGGTTTACCCATCGGCCCCGTGTCAACAACGGATCATCCGATCATGACGAAGAAAGTGTACATCGAGACCGTCGGCTGCCAGATGAACGTGCTCGATAGCGAGCTGGTCATCGGTGCCCTCCGCCGGGAGGGATACGAGGTCACCGACCAGACCGACGACGCCGACCTGCTCCTGTTCAACACCTGCTCGGTCCGCGAACACGCCGAGGAAAAGGTCTACTCCGCGCTCGGTCGGGTCCGGAACCTCAAGCGGACCAACCCGGAGGCGGTTGTCGGGGTTCTGGGGTGCATGGCCCAGAAGGACCAGGAGTTGATCCGGAAGCGGGCTCCGCACGTCGATTTGGTGGTCGGCACCGGGCAACTCTCGCGCGTCCCGGAATTGGTTACGGCAGTCCGGCTGACACACCAGCCGCAGTACGCTTTGAGCCTCGGCCGGACCGATGCCGGGCGACATGAAGTCGAGGCCAGCTTCGTCAGTTTCGACCCGGCCCGTGACGCCTCGATGCGGCCAACTCCATTCCAGGCATTTGTCCGCGTCCAGATCGGCTGCGACAAATTCTGCACCTACTGCGTCGTGCCTACCACCCGCGGACCCGAGCAGAGTCGGCCACCCGACCACCTCCTCGCCGAGGTTCGCCAACTCGTGGACCAGGGGTGCAAGGAAATCACACTCATCGGGCAGACAGTCAACAGCTACGAGTACGACCACGGCGACGGCCGCCGGACCCGGCTGGGCGATCTGCTCGGGCGAATGCACGATGTTCCGGGACTCGACCGGATCAAGTTCGTCACCAACTTCCCGAAGGACATGACCGACGATTTGCTGGATGCTGTCCGCGAATTGCCGAAGGTGATGAAGTATCTGCACGTCCCGGCGCAGTCCGGGTGCGACGAAGTGCTCAAGCGGATGAAGCGGCTTTATACGGCTGGCGAGTACGTCGAGATGCTTGCCCGCTGCCGAGAAAAGGTGCCGGGGGTGGCGGTCAGTTCGGACTTCATCGTCGGGTTCTGCGGCGAGACGGAAGAGAGTTTCGCGAAGACAATGGATCTGGTGCGGGCGGCAAAGTTCAAGAACAGTTTCATTTTCAAGTATAGCGAGCGTCCGGGGACGAAAGCGGCAGACCGCTACCCGGACGACATCCCCGAGGAGGTCAAGAAGCGGCGAAACAATGACCTGCTCACGGTGCAGAACGCGAATAGCCTGGCCGACCACCGCGGTCAGATCGGCCGGACGGTCGAGGTGTTGGTGGAGGGGCCAAGCAAGCGAGACCTGGCGAACAGCCGACGTGAGCCGACAGGCAACCCGGTCCGGCAAATGAGCGGCCGGGCAATGGCCGATCACATCGTCGTGTTCGATGGGACCGACCGCCTGATCGGCCGGACGGTGCGCATCCAGATCGAGGACGCCAGCGCATTCACCCTTTACGGCCGGGTTCTGACCGGCGAGCACATCGGCGAGGCGGGCGGATTCGCGTACACCCCAGACGGCGGACGGCGGACGGCGGCGGCTGACGAAGCGCCCGCGTATCCGGCCCCGCTCGACTTCGCCCCACCAACCGAATCGACTACGGCACCCGAACCACCGACCGGGCGTATCGGGCTTCCGGTGGTTTGAAGAAGGGCTTTTCCGGCGGCTGCGATACGGGTAAGATAACTGCGACCGACAACCCGTCGGAGAGCCCAGCCCGTGAAGCTATACCGCGTCATGAAAGTGGGTGCCGACGGGAAGCCGGTGGTCGGCACTCGGCGGAATATGCTCGGGGTCAGGCCGACTGATCCTGCGAGCACCGACCCTAAACGGGTGCCGGATGTTCGAGCCGTGAACGACCAGGATATCGTTTCTGTAACCGAAGGGTTATCCACTTCGCCCACCACAGAACAGTTGCTGCCTAACCCAAAGGAAGCCATCTTCGTCATCGAAACTGAGGAATTGCCGCCTGGGTTGCGAGAATATCAAGATACCTCAACACACTATCTGATTGTACCATCCGACCGGAATGGGCTTCCGCTCGCAGGATTTCAGCTGGCGTTGGCCGACACAATCGACTTGTGGGAGCCGATCGAGGAAGGGAGTGAACCATGATCTCTCTCGCCACTATCAGGGCGGCGGTCTTGTCCGAGCAACCTTGGACAAAATTGGACGCGATCGTTCGCGCCGAGATGGCTGTTGGCCGGAAGGTCAAAGAGATCTTCAGTGACCTCAAAGCCATCAAAGATGAGGTGTGGGATACACCCGGACTGTCGGAGGATGGTGAAGATGCCTTTGGGGATACACTCGACGCCCTGACCGGGAACTGCCGTCGCGAGTACTGTTACGAAGACCCACCGAAGCCGCCAACGCTGCCGACCGAGAAGGAGATCGCGAAGCTTCCAAGGTGGGCGCGGATCGCATTCGCGGCCCGATGCGCGCGACGGGTTTTGCCTTTTTATCCGAGGTATCTGTGGCCAGCACCGCCCAGAGACCAGACTGACCTGCTTGAGTCGTCCGTCCGTGGTGCAGAACTGGGCATCGAGCCTGAGATTGCAGCAAAGCTATTAATAAAAATTGGAGATTTATACAATCAATGTATAGATATTGCCCAAAAATCCCATAGCCCAGCTTTGGATTCGGCGCGCGTTGTCGATTGCGTTGGGGGTGCTCTTCAGTTTCGATCCCGGATTCACTTACTCGACGATGCGGATCAAGTGCGGAACTGTTTCGGTGTCGTTTCAACCGCTTGGAACCTTGCCTCGGACCTTCGAGGTGGCATCATCTCCCTAGGCCGTGACTTTGATCACCTCGCCCGGCTGATGCAATCGCAGCGATGGACTGACGATACCCCCGTTCCGTCCACGGTATTCGGCCCTCTGTGGCCCGAAGGTGCGCCTGCCGGATGGCCCGCCGACCCCGATCCACCCAAGCGCGAAGAGTTGCCGCTCGGCTACCTCGTCAAGGACGGAGTCCTCCCTGTAGTCGTCGTGGATGAGGTCGTGAATCTGTTCAACGCCCTGAACCGCTACCACATCGCCCGGTGTGGGGTTCGACTCACCCTGGAAGGGGACATTTTCACGCTCCTGACAGCACTCGTACCCGTCGGAGGCGTGCGATGACCTACGAATCCGATCGGCGGGGTCGTTGCGGCCAACCTTTCGGCCGTATCGGGCTTTCGTGGGTTTGAAAGAGGGCTACTCGCGAGGAGATGGGTTCGGGTATTTTAACACTATCCGACGACCCACTGGAGCGCGTCGCCCGTGAAACTCTACCGACTGATGAAGGTGGACCCTTTAGATGGCAAGCCGCGAGTCGGTACGTCGTTCGGGATGCTCGGAGTCCGGCCTCCCGGCCGCGGGGTCGGGCTTCTCTCGGACATTGATGTCGATGCCAACGGAAACGTACAGCCCGGAACCCAGGGACTCTCCACGTTCGATACTCAACTACCACCGGACAAAAAGCATGCGGTTTGGGCGATCGAATCCGAAGAAATTGTCGGAGGCTTGACGGTCGTTGAAAGCTCCGACACACCAGGGCGTTGGCACATCACACCGGGTCGCGAGATGCCACTTTCGGAATATCAGGATCTGTTGGCCGACACGCGGGATTTGTGGGAGCTGGTATAATTCGGGGAGGTGAGTCCATGATAACTCTCGAAGCACTTCGGTCCGCTGTTCTCTCCACCCAGCCAGCGACTGAGTTGGACCGGATCATACGCGCCGAGCTAGCTGCGGGGCGTTTGGTGAAGACGATTCTCGCCGAGTACTCCTCGCTCCTCGATTCCGCTCGCGAGACACCGGGGCTAACGGAAGACGCCGACGATGCCTTGCGAGATGTATTTGACGGGCTGACCGGAAACTGCGCCCCACGTTGGCGATATTCCAACCCGCCGATACTGCCGAGTGAGGCGGAAATCGCTGAGCTACCGTGGGGGGCGCGGATCGCGTTTGCAGCCCGATGCGCGCGACGGGTGGTCACGCTCTATCGGTGGAGTTGGCCAGACGCGCCTCCGGAAGCTGTCGCGGGGCTGATGATGGCAGTCGAACACGCCGAGCAGGCCGCAGCCAAACCGGCAGCAGCCAAATCGATAGAAGCCGCAATGCACGCCAAATATGCTGCACAAGACGCGAACAAGGCAGCCTTAGCTGGCGATGCTCTCACGGCAACCCATAGCGCGAGCGCCGCCTGGAACGCTGTCCTTGCCCTCAATGGCTCGGATGCCAGCGTCACCCGCTCCGCCCTCGCCGCTTATGAGGCCACTATCGCCGCTGAAGTCGTACTGCCCGCTGGTAGTCCCGTTGGCTTCTGGGACGGGTTCACCGACAGTCCCGGAAAAGGCGTCACCGTTGCAGCCCTGCGCCGCGATTTCGACCAACTCGCAGGGCGCGCGAAGTGGCAGCACTGGGACGACGACACCCCCGTCCCGCCCACGATATTCGGCCCGCTCTGGCCCGAGGGTGCGCCGCCCGGATGGCCCGCTGACCCTGACACACCGAAACGCGATGAGTTGCCACTCCACAATCTGGTCAAGGAAGGGGTACTGGACAAGATCTTGGTAGATGAGATCGTGAATCTATTCAACGCCGTGAACCGCTACCACATCGCCCGGTGCAGTGTGCGATTGACCCTCGAAGGTGACATCTTCACGCTCCTGACTGCCCTTGTCCCCGCCGGAGGTGTGCGATGACCCACGAACCCGAGCGACGACTTGACCTCCGACTTGTACCCGCCGACGCTCCGGCGGATTCCCAAGTGCTTGATGACATCATCCGGCTCATTCAACAAGGAATCGTCACCGCTCCGGCGAGTGCACCCCAGATTTCCGTTGGGTCGGAGTTCCGCCAGCCGACACCCGACGAGCAAAACTTGGTGTCCGAGGTGGTGGCTCCCATCAAGCACCGCATCGAGCAGGCCAGCCAGGATAGTCAAGCCGCCGTCGAAAAGCGAGCGGCACTCGCAGCTACTCCCGGTTCGGAGCAGCAACTTGCCGATGAGGCTCGGAGGGCCGCCGAGTATGTCGTCGCGGCCGTTCAGCGGGCCATTCTCCGTGGGGTGAAGGTTCAGGTTCCCACTCCCCCCAGTGCAGGGTCCAGCGCGGTATCATGACCGCCATCAAGCCCAGGAGAGCCCACCGTGGACGCCTACCGTGTTTTCATCAGTTACGCTCGCAAAGACCTGGACCTCGTCCGCAAGATCGTCCGGGTTCTGACGAAAAATGGCCTCCGGCCGATGTGGGACAAAGATCTGACCCCGGGAGGCGGGTTCGACGACCAGATCAAATCGTTCATCATGCACGCGGATGTCTTCCTGCCGGTGATCACTCCCGAGGCCACCGCGCGGGGGTGGGTGCATCAGGAGATCGGGTTTGCGATCGCCCACCGGATCCCCATCCTTCCCGTCTGCCGGGGAATCCGGCCCGACGGATTCGCAATGATCGAGCGGTTCCAGGCGATAGAGTGTGGAGACGACACCCGGGGCCTCAAGACGAAGCTATCGCAGGCGCTGATCAGCCAGTTGGTCAAGGCTGCGGAGTACACACGGCCGCTATACGAGTGCGCGCCCAGTCGGTCTGACCGTGCCAAAATGCTCGCTGAGTATGCGACCAAGGTCAGGGATCTGGGGCAGTATGGAATGCTTCGTCAGCGTGGCGGCTTGACGACATTCAACATCCCGAAAAACGGTATCCAAAACCCGATCTGGAAGGAACGGTACGGAAATGTCTCTCGGTCCGACGACGATATCGCCGCTATAAGAGAGGAGCGGTTAGCTCTGGAAGAGCATGCTCGGGAAGCAGGGTGCCGTTTGATCATTGACACCGGTAATCACTTCGAAGAATTTGGGCCAAATGTCCGGGCTATCCGAATCCGATGTTTGCTTGATTTTATTGACAGTATGTCTGAGGATAAAATTCGTGTTGCCTTCACAAGAAATGAAATGCCAGAATCTGTTACGATCGTTGGAGACTGGTATTATACTGAATCGATCCGCTGGACAGCTCGAAGGGGATTGCAAAATACTGTATTCACCTGGCACGCCCCGACGGTTCGACGCCGGCTCCGCGCATTCGATCAGGAGTTTGAGGAAGTGAGCCAGGAGCCTGGGAACAAGAGTGCGACAACTCTTGAGGGGGCAAAGCAGATCCTCCGAGATATCATGAACGGCACGTCGTTGTCGACTCCGACCGCCACCAGCACATGACCCAGCGCGGTATCATGACCGCATGGCCGCTCCCGACGAAATCGTTCTGAAGGCCCTCCACGACCCGAAACGCGGGCGGCGGAACCTTGATGCGCTGGCCGCACACATCGGTCCCGAGGCGTTCGCCGAGTTGCTACCCGCTCTCGGCCGTGCGCTTCCCCGGTCGGCCGATGCGGATATGGCCCTGAATAACCTCGAACGACTTCTCGCCCAGCCCGCCGCGCGTAACCGCCTCCCCGGGCTCCTCGAATCCCGCGCTCGGGCTCTTGACGCTGCTCTCCATTTGCTCTCGACCTCCCAGTTCTTCGCCGACACCCTCACACTCGACCCCGAACTCCTCGACACCCTCCGGGGAACCCACCGCCGAACCCCGTCTACCGCTGAACTCACGCAAGAGTTGCGGGCTGCGGTCGACGCTGCTACGGACGATACGGCCGTCCTTCGGACGTTTCGTCGGTTCCGAGCGGCCCACCACCTCCGCATCGGGATCAACGACATCCTCCGGGACCGCCCGCTCGAAGAGGTCACCCGGGAACTTGCCCGCGCTGCTGATGCCTCCATTGGGGTCGCCCTGACTCACGCCCTCCGGACCGTCGCCAGCCGATTCGGCACACCGACCGGCCCCGATAGGACGCCTGCCCGCGTCGCGGCCCTCGGATTCGGTAAACTCGGTGGAGACGAACTGAATTACTCCAGCGACATCGATCTGATGTTCGTCTACGACCACGACGGGGAAACCACCGGGCGGCGAAGCGGTGTCGGGAACGACGAGTTCTACGCCCGGGTGGTCCAGGAGGTCGTCCGGTTGCTCTCGGTCCCGACTGACCGCGGATTTGCCTACCGGGTCGACTTGCGACTCCGCCCGGAGGGGCAGCGGGGACCGCTGGCCCGATCCCTCGCCGGCACCCTGAGTTACTACGACACCCGTGGCCGAACGTGGGAGCGGCAGGCCCTCATCAAGCTCCGCCCGGTCGCAGGGGATCTTGACCTGGGGCGGGAGTTTCTCGCTGCGGTCGAGCCGTTCATCTACCGGAAATACTTTAGCTTCGCCGAGATCAACGAGGTCAAAGCGCTCAAGCGCCAGATGGAACAGCGGGCCGGCCGGCCCCGGGGCGGGGAGAGTGGGGAGCCAAAAGCCGCCGCCCGGTGGATCACTCCAGCGGACGTGAAAACTGGCCGCGGCGGGATCCGGGACATCGAATATACGGTCCAGTTCCTCCAACTTCTTAACGGCGGAGACCTCCCGGCTGTCCGCCAGCGCAACACCCTGCTTGCACTGGAGGCTCTGGAGATTGCCGGGTGCCTGACCCCGCACGAGACGTACACATTGGCCGACGCCTATCGGTTCCTGCGGAAGACGGAACACCGACTCCAACTCCTGTTTGATCTCCAGACGCACAAGCTCCCCACCGCCACCGACGAATTGCGGCGACTGGCTCTGCGGATGGGGTACACAGAAGGAATGCGGAATGAAACCCGACCGGTGCCATCGGCACCCACGGAGATACCGCCCCCGGCCGGTGGATCCTCTGCTTCGGATTCTACACTCCGGCCTGCGGCTGCTGCGATATCTCCACAACGCCGCTCCCCCCTCGACGAACCTCCACCCCTACTCGATACCCGGGATTTGCTCATCGATCCGCTCGACCAATTTCTTAAGGACTTGCACGACAAAACCGCCATCGACCGCGCTGTCCTGAATCACCTGCTCCACCAGTCGTTCCCGGACGCAGGCGGGGACACCGAGCCGGAGTCGGATCTGCTCCTCGACCCAGACCCGGACGACGCCACGGTCAGCGCTGTCCTTGGTCGGTATCCGTTCCGGGATGTGGCCAAGGCGTATCAGAACCTTGGCCAACTCGCCCGGGAGTCGGTCCCGTTCCTGTCCGACCGCCGCTGCCGCCACTTCTTCGCCTCCATCGCACCCCAACTGCTCCGGGCTGTGGCCGATACCCCGGACCCGGATCAAGCACTGACCAACCTGGAGCGTGTGTCTGCCTCACTCGGGGCGAAGGCGGTGCTATGGGAACTGTTCAGCACCAGTCCCCCGAGCCTGAAGTTGTACGTCGAATTGTGCGCGGGGAGCCCGTTCCTGTCCGGGCTTCTGATCAACAACCCCGGCATGGTGGACGAGTTACTCGATTCGCTTGTTCTGAACCGGCCGCGGACAGCCGACGACCTGCGAGCCGAGTTGGTCGAACTCTGTCGGGGGGCGAGCGATCCAGACCCGATCCTGCACAGCTTTCAGGACAAGGAATTCCTCCGCATCGGGGTGGGCGATCTCCTCGGGAAGGCCCACATCCGGCAAACGACGGCAGCCCTGTCCGATGTCGCCGACACCATCCTGAATCAGGTCACCGATCTGGTCGAACCCGGAGTGAAGGCGAAGTGGGGGAATCCAACGATCACGACCGCGCAAGGTGTGACGCACAATGATGATCAAAAACTTAATATTGGAATTCAATTATCAATTGATCATTTTAGAAGATTGAATATCAATCTGCCTCCCCCTTCTCCTTCCGTGATTCAGCCTCTGCCATTGGGCGTAGCCCCATGTCGCTACGTCGTTCTCGGGCTCGGGAAGCTTGGCGGTCGGGAGATTAGTTATCACAGTGACCTCGACTTGCTGCTCGTTTATGAGTCCGACGGGACCACAATCGGAGTTGCCGACCCAACGACTAACTCACAGTATTTCACAGAATTGGCTCAGCGTCTGATCAAGATGATGAGCACATTGGGGCCGATGGGCCGACTGTATGCCGTCGACATGCGGTTGCGGCCAACCGGGAAATCCGGAGCGTTGGTTCTCCCGCTGGCTGAACTCGACCGGTACTTTACCTCGGGGGCGGCCCAGCTCTGGGAACGTCAGGCACTCGCCCGGAGCCGGGTGGTCCGTGGGGAGCCTGAGTTCGCGGCGACCGTGATGACCCGGGTCCGGGCGGCTGTACTTGGCGGAGCGTGGTGCCCGGCGGTCGCGGACGAGGTGCGAAGGATGCGGGAGAAGCTGGCGGCCACGGCCAACACACGGAGCTTGAAGCGGGGTCCGGGGGGGATAGTCGACGTCGAGTTTCTGATTCAGTTGTTCCAGATCAAGTACGGTCGGACCGATCCGGAGGTGTTCCGGCCGAACGTCTGGGACGCAATTGACGCCTTGGAGGCTGCTGGGCGGATTCTCCCGCCTGAGGCGACCGCCCTGCGCGACGGGTATTCCTTCCTCCGACTGGTCGAGGCCCGACTCCGGATCGTGACAGATCGGCCACTCACCGAAGTGCCAGAGCGGGCCGACGACCTGGCCAAACTTGCCCGGCGGCTGGGGTTCGAGTCGCAGCCTGGGGACACCTCGGCCCACCGTTTCCTCGTCGAACTGGCCCGGGTGAGGGCCGAAATTCGCCGGCTGTTCGATACCCTGATGGCCCGCGAGCGGGCGACCTCGTAGGGTCGGCCCGAAGCCACACCCAGCCCATCCTGCTGAATCGGAGAGAGCCCGTCGGCAGTGTGTCACTTTGGAGCAGCCCGCTTGCCGGGTTGCGGAGGAGAATGATCTGTCGGGGCATCAGCGCCGAGGAGTTCACATCCGATCAGCCTGGGCTCAGATGGGTACGAAAACCACAAGCGTGGCGCGGTACTCCACCGGAGCAGTCGATGGATAGGCCCACTGCCAGTCACGGTCGGGCGGCTTTGGGGGTTCCGTCTCACCCGGTCGCTTGAGCCACCCGAGCCGGGTTGCCTCCGGGGGGATTTGAGACCACCTTGGGCGGGAGGGTACAGCCCGGAAGGCGACCCCCCATACGATCCGGGGATCGCCCCGGTCGGCAAGAGTGGTGTTGGTGTGGAACATTGCAGGCCAGACCGCCCAGTAATCTCCGACAAGGTGCGTACACCTCGATGAGAGAATGTCGTCGGTCCATCGCCCCGCTGCCTGATCGACCGCAGAACGAGCTGCGGACACGGAGGGCACACCGTAGATCGCGATGGCCGCCAGCGGCAGGGAAGCCACGGCCACCCAGCCCACCCAACGTGTCACGATCGGGCAAACTGCGACCAGAGGTCCGACGACAACGGCTGTGGCCGCGGGAGCAAGAGCAACGAGACCAGCGAATGCGTAACGCCCATCATAATCGTTCATCTGAGTCCATTCCAGTGTTCCACATATCAAGATCTGACTGGTTAGTGAAACGGCCGCCACGGCCACCGCCAGCCAACACCGAATCGCCACGGCACGAGTGGTCGGAACGAGCAGCCAGATGCACCCAACAGCCCCCAGCCACCTCAGCGTTGAGAGGTAATGCGGGAACCGGCGCAGAATTCCTGTGGCCATGCGTTCCCACCCCTCCGCCCAGTCGCTGATTGGGGTGAATGTGAGTTTCGTCGGCGACACCTCTCCCATGCCCATCAGCATCCACCCAAACAGGGTACCGATCACTGTCAGGAAGAGTGCGATCAGGAGTTCGCGGATACCCGAATCTGCCCAGAGCCAGCGGAATAGGCCACTAGTGCCAGGCACGCGGGTACGTGTCGGATCGATGCGGTCGGCGACGAACCGGCCCACTGCAAGCGGTCCCATGATGATTGCGAGGCCGGAGTTGTACCAGTATGCGAGCCCGGTCAGGATCACCCCAATGACCGCCCCAATGATTGGGTGCCGCCCGCCAGCGGAGGCGAGGAGGATGCCGCCCAGAGCCAGAGCAAACGGGACGAGGTACGGTTGCGAGCCGTTGAGAACGTGAAACTGATCGCCCTCTGGAAAGGCAAACAAGAAGACGATCACCCCGCCGCAAGCGGTTAACAGCCACGCCGGACCCCGCAGCAGATACCACGCGAACACCCCAATCGCTCCAAGCCCACCGAAAATCGAGATCCCATTCTGGACGAGCAGATTCGTAAACGGATGGGTAAACGGAGTGGCGAGTGCTGGGATGACCATCCCGAGCCGGTCCTGGCCCCAGTAGAACAGCTCCCAGCGGTACAAACTGAGCAAGACCGGGATGATGGAGTCGCCATTCAGTCGAGCATGGTAGCGAGAAAGATCAATGCAAATGGCAGTGAGCAGGCAACCGGCAGCAAAGATCCAGCCGGTTGCCGGGAGTCGGAAGGAGGCGGTCGACACGTGGAAGGCCACCGGGGTCGGAGGGGTCTTGCGACCGGTTGGTCATGTCACTCGGGTAATTTATCACTCACGGCGGGTTTGTCTCGGCCGTCCGTGCATCCCCGACCCCCGGAACAGGTCATGGCGCTCCCGCCGGATTGCCGTCGGTCGCCTCGCGGGTTCCGGGCAAGGGTGTGGCCCGACCAGGTCTTGACTGCCACCGGAGAATCGGCTCCTTGGCCGCCTTCACCTCGTCCGGTCGGCAAATGGTGTGAGTGTGGGGGGCAGCCCGGACGATCTCGGGATCTTCCTGGCGGATCTTGAGAAGGACATCGGCGAATGCATCCAGGGTCTCCTTGCTCTCGGTCTCGGTTGGTTCCATCATGAGAGCCTCGGGGACGACCAGCGGGAAGTACACGGTCGGTGCGTGGAACCCGTAATCGAGTAATCGCTTGCAGACATCCATCGCTTTCACCTTCCGCTCTCGCAGAAGCGACCGGGCACTGGCGACGAACTCGTGCATGCACGGGCCATCATGGGGCACATCGTACCCTTCCTTGACCCTCGCTCGCAGGTAGTTGGCGTTCAGCACCGCATTTTCGCTCACGGCCTTCAGACCGTCCGGCCCGAGCGTTCGGATGTAGCAGTATCCGCGGAACAGGATACCGACATTCCCAAAGAAACTCCGCACCCGGCCGATGCTCTTGGGCACATCGTAGTTGAGCCGGTAGCGATCACCGACCTTAGCCACCACCGGGGCTGGCAAGTAGGGCGCGAGGAAGTCCCGGACCGCGATTGGACCACTCCCCGGGCCGCCCCCGCCGTGCGGCCCGGTGAATGTTTTGTGGACGTTGTAGTGCTGCATGTCTGCCCCGAAGTCACCTGGCCGGGTGATCCCCAGGATGGCGTTCATGTTCGCTCCGTCGAGGTAGACAAGGCCGCCCTTCGCGTGAAGCAGTTCGGTGATCGTCTGGATCTGCCGCTCGAACAACCCGAGGGTGTTCGGGTTGGTGATCATGAACACGGCGGTGTCGTCGCCGAGTTTCGCTTTCAGGTCGTCGATATCAACAAGCCCTTTCGCGTTGCTTTTCACCGTGACGGCCTCAAACCCCGCCAGTGCGGCTGAAGCGGGGTTTGTGCCGTGGGCCGAGTCCGGGACGAGAACCTTCTTGCGGTGAGTCTGCCCCTTGTCGCGGAAGTAGGCGGCGGCCACGTACAGCGCGGTAAGTTCCCCGTGGGCTCCGGCAGCGGGTTGCAGCGAGACGGCGGGCAGGCCGGAGATCTCGGCGAGATACTCCTGCATCGCATGGAGGAGTTCGAGCATCCCCTGGGTGGTGTCATCACTCTGGAGGGGGTGCAAATCGGCGAAGCCGGGCAGCGCAGCGAGCCTCTCGTGCCGCTTCGGGTTGTATTTCATGGTACACGACCCCAACGGGTAGAAGTTGGTGTCGATACTCATGTTTCGGGCCGACAGGTTGGTAAAGTGCCGGATCAGGTCGATCTCGCCGACCTCTGGGAGCGGCGGTGGGCCAGCAGCGAGGTACTCGTCAGGGAGTAACTCCCTGACTGTCGACGAAGATGGCACATCGCACGCTGGGAGTCGGTGACATCGCCGCCCGGAGTGAGAGAGATCGAAGACGAGGTCGGTGGACTGGGTATTGTTCATGGCTCTTTGCCGTCCTGGCGTTAGGGGTTGGTCTGTTGGGATTGTTGACCCGACACAGCTTTGGCCGGTGGCTCGAACGAGATCGCCGTGATCTGAATGGTGTCGAGCATGTTGAGCCGGTCGTCCGGTTGGTACACGTCCACCGTCAGGCCGCGTGGGGACACCATGACGAGGTCGCGAGCGTGAATCGGGAAGGCCCGCCCATCGGCCGTGTGGAGCGTAAACGGCCGATAGGGAAGGGCGGTGATCGCCTGGCGGATGTCGTCGGGGCTCATGGGTGAGTCTCCGGGGGACGAAGGTATTGGATCAGTATGTCGATTACTTGTCTTCGGTCATCGCATCTCCGCCTGCTCACTCTGGTAGGCCCGATGTGGGGGCACTGACCGCCCGAAATCATGTTACCGATAACAGGTCAATCAGATCGAACTCTTCGATCCGCGGGCAGACGGTGATCCGGTCGCCGAAATGGTCAAGTGGCCTGGGCTCGTCACCCGGACCTCACGACCATCGCTCAAGATGAGTTGGAACGGCACGAACGGCTCAGCCCAGTACAGTTTTCGGATGTCGTCGGCATTCATCGCCCCTCCACGTGGAATCCTTGTCCGGGATCATCCGGATAAACGCCTCAACTACGGTCATGATCATGCTGCCTGTCCGGCGGCTCCGGCCGGCTCGCGGAGGATGTGCAATAGAATCCCGACGATCTTGTCCGACTGCGTGAGGAGGTGGTACTCCGTCTGCTCAATGAGCAGGTCGTTTTCCTTCAGTCGCAGGAACCGCCACACATTCCCGCTCGTCACGCACCCGAACACTGTCTCGATTCCCGTGCCCGCCCGCTCGTTGAACAGCCGGGCAGCGACCATCTCGGCCCCACACTGCCCCAGCCCTCCTTTGATGTTCTCGTTCTTCGCCTCGACCACGACCGCGACCGGGGCGGTGATGAACTCCTGTTGGGGTGATCGGCACAGGATGTAATCGCATACACCATTGAGCCCCCGCGATCGATCGACGACGAAATCCCACCCTGAGAATAGGCTCACCTTTCGGCCGAGTTGTTCGCGAGCGTCGGCGAGCACCGGAGCGATCAGTAGCTCGGACCGAGCTTTTTCGGTGCTGTTGGCGATCGCCAGGGGGAAATACAGTCGGAGCAACCCCTCGACCGCCGGGCTCAGCGGGACGCCCGGTACTCCGGGAAACAGGTCCGGGTGATCGGCAACCGCGACCCCGAGTTTCGGGGTCAGGTCACTCAGTTCAAACTCGCTGTACGCCATGCCATACCTCGTTGGTCATGGTAGTAGTCCCTTCGCCCGCAGAATGCCCCCCGCCCACGCCTGCTGCTCTGGGGTCAGTGGCGGGTCACACGATTGACCGTACCGAACCAACTCGCGGTATCGACCAGTGTCGTAACACCGATCGAGGAGCGGTTGGAGATCGACTGTGACCGGCTCCACTCCCAGGTCAAGCGGGATGCCAATCGCCGGCAGCCGGTCGGCAAGTGGAATCGGGGCAGCGTGAAAGCTGTTTGGTGATCCGGCGACCACAACACTCACGTGGTAGTCGAACGACTTGCCCACCCTCTGAAGCCGGTTGCGAGGGACGGCCGAGACGTAAGGCCCCCGCCGGAGTAAATCGATCTCCACCAGATTGACCGCGGCAAGCTTGTACTCCGTTTGCTTATCCTGGTAGGTCTTCCGCCCCTTGTCGCCAGCCTTCTTGTTTGACAGACTGATCACCTCCACGGCCGTCACAAGGCGTCGCCCCCGCGGAGAGAGAATTTCGAGGTACGCCTCTTCGACCGGGTCGGATACCAATTCCTGGCCGACCGCGAGCAGTCCGGGCAGCGTAACCACTCCCCCTGCTGAGCCGTTGTGTAAGCGATCACGGCCGAAGACTGCGACATCCGGTTCTCGGCGACTCTCATCATCGACCCACACCCGACTCTTGATGGTTGCGACGTAGTCCGGTGGCATCACCTCGTTCAGTGCCTCGCTCAGATAGACAATGAGTCGTTCATGGAGGTTAGGGAACACCTCCTCATCTTCGAGCCACGGGTCCATTCCCGGAAACGGCGATGGCATGATCTGTCCTCCTGGATGCCCACGCTGCACCTCTGGTCAGGTCTCTTGAATGATCACGGGAGCCGTCCCTTCGCCCTCAAGATGCCCTCCGCCCATGCCTGCTGCTCCGTGGTCAGGGGTGGTTGCGGGTGTCGGCGGTTGTACTTCGCAAGATGGGCGAACCCGCCCTCGTCGTAACATCTGTCGAACACAGCCTGAAGAGTGATCAGCACCGGGGCGACTCCTTCGTCGAGCGGGATCGGCACCAGTGGGAGCGGGTCAGCCAGTCGGATTGGCGCGACGAAGTATTGGTGTGGCGACCCAGCGATCATGACACACACATGGTAGTCGCACTCCCCGCCCACCGCCCGCAATCGCGCTGCCGGCACGGCGGTCGTGTGCGGTCCGGCACGTAACAGGTCGATCTCGACCAGATTCACTCCGGACGCCCGATACTCTCCCTGCTTCTGTTGGTACGAGATTCGACCGTCTGCGCCAGCTTTCTTGTTCGCGGGGCTGACGACTTCGATCGCTGTTACCAACCGGTCATCATCCAATGAGCGGATCTCCAGGTAAGGCTCCTCGACCGGGTCCGAAACCGCTTCCGTGGCAGCGGCGAGCAACCCTGCCCCCGCCATTGCTGCGATGGCCACAGCTGCGGCACCGATGGGCAGCGAGTTCGGGCCTAACACCCCGATGTCGGGCACCCGCTGGAGTTCGGGATCGACATAGACGCGGTTGTCGTTCGTCGCCACGTAACCCGCCGGAAGGACAGCGTTGAGGGCAGCCTGAAGATAGATCACCAACCCGTTGTGGAAACTCGGGAATAACTCCGGGCGTTCCAGCCAGGGGTCCATCCCGGGAAACGGCGACGGCATCGGATACCCTCCTCACACATGCTCACGCACCGCGGCCGTGAGACCGTCTATCTCGTCCTTTGTTCGCTTCTCGGTCACCGCCACGCTCATGCCGTTTGTCAGTTCCGGATACCAGCGCCCGAGGGGGAGACCGGCGTGGTAACCCTCCATGCGTAGTTGGGCCAGGAGTCCATTCACATCGCCAGGAACATGCAGAGTGAACTCCTTGAAGAACGGTCGGTGGAACTGGAGACGAATTCCTGGGATCTTGGTGAGTTGCTCCGCTGCGTAGTGAGCTTTCCGCAGGCACAATTCCGCCGTCTCCTTGAGCCCCTGAGGCCCAAGGGCGGTCAGGTAAACGGCTGCCCGCAGCGCGAACAGACCCTGATTGGTGCAGATGTTGCTCGTTGCCTTTTCCCGGCGGATATGCTGCTCACGGGTTTGCAGGGTGAGAACCCAGCACCGTTTCCCGTTCCGGTCGGTGGTCTGCCCGACCAGCCGGCCGGGGATTTTTCGCAGGTAGGCTTGCTCGCCACGACAGGCCAGAATGCCAAGGTACGGGCCACCATACCCCAGCGGCGTGCCGAGCCCTTGCCCCTCTGCGACGGCGATGTCGGCTCCGTAGTCGCCCGGACGCTTCAGCAAACCGACGGAGATCGGATCGAAACTTGCCACGAACACTGCCCCGACCTTCCGGGCCGCGTCGCCGATGGCTCGCATCTCCTCCAGGTGGCCGAAGAAGTTGGGGCTCTGGGCGATCACGCAGACGGTCTGGTCGTTGACGGCGGCCCGGATGTCGTCCGGATTCAGGAATCCGTCGGGTGTGGGGAGCACCCGGATTCGGCAGTGGAGATTGGCCGCGCAGGTCTGGAGGGTCTGCCGATACTCGGGGTGGACGCTCGCAGCCACCAGAACCTCACCGGTCCGGCCGGTCACCCCCAGCGCCATGAGCATCGCTTCCGCGACTGCCGACCCGCCCTCGTAGAGCGAGGCATTGGCCACGTCCAGGCCGGTCAGTTGACACATCAGGGTCTGGTACTCGAACACCGCCTGGAGTGTGCCCTGACTGGCTTCGGCCTGATACGGGGTGTATGCGGTGTAGAATTCGCTACGGCCAGCGACCGCATCCACCACGCTCGGAATGAAATGGTCGTACGCTCCGCCACCGAGGAAGCAGACAGTCTCTCCGGCCGGGCGGTTCTTCGCGGCCAGAGCCTGCATGTGCCGGGTCAGTTCCATCTCGGACAGAGCGGGCGGGATGTCGAGCGGGCGGCCAAGCCGGGCGTCGGGCGGGATCGGGGCGAACAACTCCTCGACGGAGGAGGCCCCGATCTTCGCCAGCATGGCCGCGCGGTCGGCGGGGGTGTTGAGGACGTAGGGCACAGAAGGGCTCCGTAGCTTGGGGCGTTTGGGGTCAAGTGGTCGGGGCCGGTGGCGGAAAGGTCGCCCGGACCCAGTCGCGGAACTGCCTATGAATGGCGGCAAACCCGATATCAACCGTAGCAGCCATCCCCAGGAAACGGGGTGCGTCTGCGAACGGGAAGGTCGGGATCGCAGCGCTGGTGGCTGATTCGTGGTATGTCCCGTCGGAATCGAGCAAGAGCACCGTCACCCGTTCCCCGTCGTATCGCCACACTTCGGGGATCTTGAACGCAGCAATGATCGGCAGTCGGCTGAGTACGGATCGGCTGACCTCGACCTCGATAGAAAGATCTGGCGGAGGATCGACCATGAAGTCGATCTCTCGGAGTCCCGAGACTTTCGGCCAGTTCTGGATGTAGTAACACTCGTCTGGCTCGAACCCCCGCTCCAGATCTTTCCGCTTGTGCGTGAGTTGGCCACTCGGCACGTAATCGCCGCCCGTCTCCGCGATCCACACTTCGATCAAAAGGGCGAGGATTTTTCTCAACCGTTCATGGAGGTTTGTCAGGACCATGATTTCCAGCCTTCCCGAGTCGTACGTCAGGCGGACTGTTCGGCGGTAATCGTCTCGCCAATCGAGGAGTTGCTCGTAATCCTCCCACGAAACACCGGTCAGCAGTAGCCTCTCGCCGGGCGGAACGTAGTCCAATAACCCGGCAAGAGTCGGGATGGTGTCACTGGGTGGCGAAGCTGTGGCGGTGGACATGACACCTCCTCGCGGTCAGTGGCCTTCAGATGAGAGCTGAGCATCGTACTGCTCGGCGGTCAAGAGGTGGTCGAGGGTCGCCCCCGGGGCAGACCGAATCTTTACCATCCATCCCTGACCGAAGGGGTCATCATTGACCGGACTCAGGCCGGCCTTCCGCCCCGTTGCCGGGTCGTCGATCAGGAGCGGGTTCCGCTCGACAACCTCGCCACTGACGGGCGAATTAATGTCTGATGTTGATTTGACTGATTCGATGATTCCCAGTGGCTTCCCAGCAGTCAGGGCTTTACCGACTGCTGGGAGTTCCAGGAATGTCGGCTCGGTCAGTTGCTCGACCGCGAAGGCGGTAATCCCAACAATCACGATGTCCCCATCGAGTTTGGCCCACTCGTGGGTCGTGGTGTATCGGCGGTCGGAGGGGTTCATGGGCTCTCCAGGGTAGTGGGGACAAAGGCAAACTCACAGTTGTCATTGGCGAACCGGCGACTGACGTCGCCGGTTCGCCAGTTGTTTCCCGTCTCATTTCTCACTTTTCATTCTCTTGTAGAACGGGAGCGGAACGACCCGCGCTGGAAGCATGGTCCCACGGGCATCGGTCGCCAGCGTCGTGCCGGGGGCCGCAAACTCCGCTGCGACGTAGCCCATCGCAATCGACTTGTCGAGCCAGGGAGCAAAACTCCCGCTTGTCACTAATCCGACTGGCGTGGCTCCCGCGAGGATCGGGCATCCCTCCCGAGCAGCTCGTTTCCCCTCGACCTCCAACCCCACACGGACGGGATGCTGACCCGGCTTCGCAGCGGCAGTTTGAAGCGACTCGCGGCCGATGAAAGGACCCTTTTCGAGCTTGACCGCCCACCCCAACCCAGCCCGGATTGGGTCGATCGAGTCGTTCAACTCATGGCCGTACAGGGGCATCGCTGCTTCGAGTCGCAGGGTATCGCGTGCCCCAAGACCGCACGGCACAGCCCCTCGTGCGATCAGATCGTCCCAGAGCGAGACTCCCAGGACATTCGGGACCATGATTTCGAGCCCATCCTCCCCCGTGTATCCTGTCCGGCTGACCACGCACTCCTGGCCGCGATAGCGTGTCGGAGTGGCAAAGTAGTATTTCAGTGACGATGGGTCGGCCTCGAACATTCCCACGCACATCGCGACGGCTTTCGGCCCCTGAACCGCCACCATCGTCGTCCTAAATGTCTGGTCCTGGACATCGACGTTCAGTCCGGTCCGATGCTGCTCGATCCACGCTAGGATTTTCTCGCGGTTCGAGGCATTGATGACGGCAGCGAAACCGTAGGGCCAGCGGTAGACCAGGATATCGTCGAGAATGCCACCATCTTCCTGACACAAGAATCCGTATCGGACCTGCCCATCCTTCATCGTGGCGACGGAATTGGTGAAGACAGTTTCGAGAAGAGTCAGGGCGTCTGAGCAGCCGAAACTAACCCGTGCCATATGCGAGATGTCGAAGACCCCGGCAGCGGTTCGCACGGCTTTGTGCTCGGCGACGATTCCCGCGTACTGGACCGGCATGTCCCAGCCGCCGAAAGGGACGATCCGGGCCTTGTGGTCGACGTGCCACTGGTAGAGCGGAGTGCGCAAGTTGGGCATCGTGGCCGTCCTGCCTCAGGTCGTGCGGGGAGCGGGCCGGCTTTGGAGATGGGAGCCAGCCGACAAACAGCACGGGGCGGCTCCGACGCGGAACCGCCCCAGACTGTGGTCATACTAGCCGTGACCCCGGTGAAATCCACCCGAACTGCCCCCTCCCTCGACCCTCGGAAATGCGTCTTGACCACCCTGCTTCCCGGGACTATCACCAAGCTTTCGACTTGTGAGGGATCGCTAACGCTCCCACTTCTGGGCACGACGGCCTTACCCTTCCCCCGACGGTTTGCACCGGCTCTCTGAAGCCGTAGACTCAATCCCAATGCCTGCCATCGTTCATCTCATCGTCGGACCACCCGGCGCCGATCTCACTGGTCGACTGGTCGAGGCCTACCGAAAGGTCACTCGCGCCGGGTTGGGTACAGCGCTTTTCCTGGTTCCCACCCGGCGTGACGCCGACCAGGTTCGTGGGCGACTCCTCGCTCCTGGGACAGCGGCTGTGGTCGCCCCACACATCCTCACGATTCAGACGTTCGCTGACGAACTCGTCCGCACCAATGACCCGACCCTTCGTCCGCTTTCGGACCTTGATCGCAAGCTCCTTCTCGACTCGGTACTCGCCGATCTTCGGGAGGCGGGAGAGTTGCCGTATTTCGCTGCGGTGGTTGAGACACGCGGGTTTGCAGATGCAGCGGCTGGCTATGTGCAGGAACTGAAGGAGGCCGGTGCCGACCTGCGTCAGCTTCTCAAGGCGGCCGGGGGCCGTCAGGGCGGCGAGTTGAACCGCCACGCCCAGGCGACCCGGATCTTCGAGCGTTACCACCGGCGGCTGGCAAAACTCCACCGTCTCGATCCTGGTGATCGGCTGGGGCGCGCGGCAGGGCTCTGGGCAGCCGGGGAGCGGGGGCCATTCACGGCGGTTCGATCGGTCTTTGTGGGCGGATTCTCCTCATTCACTTCACCTCAACGGATGGTGTTGGATGCCCTCCGCGACTCGGCCGAGCACATCTGGATCGGGCTGATCGATGGGGATGCAGACACGTTTGCCGGCCCGCGTAGCGTGCGGGACTGGGTGACCGGCCCGGTTGGTGAGCGAACGCTGTTCGACTCCGCGCCGGAGGTGACGACCGAAATGGTTGAGGTGAGTCACGCGAAGCCAGGCGGGGTACGTCACCTGGCGAACACGTTATTCCGGCAATTGTCCTCATCCGAGGCGGATGGGAGTTCCAACCCGCCCGACCCCACCGGACTCCATCTGATCGAGGCGCCGGGTGATGTCGGGGAGGCCCGTCTGGTCGCGCGTCAGATCCGTAGCTTGCTCGCTTGCGCAACGCACCCAAACCGGATTCTGGTGACCGCCCGGCACCTCCGTCCGGCGGCCGTCGAACTGCTCCGCGAGGTGTTTGATGAGTACGCCATCCCACACGCCGTTGCAGGGGCCGACCCACTCGCTCGCATCCCGGCCGTGGCGTTCCTCCTCCGGGCATGGCGACTGGCAGACGAGAGCTGGCCGTTCGCTCCGGTCGCAGCCGTCCTGCGGAGTGGGTACTTCCGACCCAACTGGCCAGAGGTGCAGACCGATCCGGAAGTCCCAGCCAAAGCCGAAACTCTCCTCCGGATGCTTGGCGAAACCCGGGGGCGAGAGGCGTATTTGGCCGCGGCGAGGTCGTGGGAACAGACTCCACCGAATCCACTCGAAGACGAACAGGCGGAGGAGCCCCGGCGGAAACGAATACACCTGCTGGCTCAGCGGTGCCTGCCGTTTCTGGAACGCTTTTTCCAGGCCTGGGACCGGTTCAAACCGTCCGGATCGGCCGAGGCACTCGCGGGGTGGCTCAGGGGATTAGCGGACGATATCGGGATGAGTTCCGCCAGCGCGACCGACCCTACCGACACGGCTGGGTTGGCCCGGTTCTGGCGGGAACTCGACCGGTGGGCGAAGGCCGAAGGCAGCCGAAAGCCGGTTCGTGCGGATCGCTTTGCCCGGATACTGGGCGCGGTCACGGCGACCCCGTGCCGGGTGCGAAGCCCGCGCGACCCCGGCCGGGTGCGCATCCTCCCTGCCGGGGATGCCGCTGGACTCGACTGCGATTACCTCTTCCTCACCGGGCTCAGCGAGGGGAGTTGGCCCGACCTGTCGGGTCCGGAGTCTCTTCTGGATGACACCGAGCGAGAGCGGCTCCGGAAGACGGGGTTCGGACTACCGGATCCGGCTGCCAGGCTCGCGGCGGAAGAACTTCTGTTCCTCGAACTCGTCGCCGCCCCACAGCGGGGTCTTTTCCTGAGTTATCCGGCACTAGACGAGCAGGGCCAAAAACTGTTGCCTAGCTCATTCCTCCGGGCGGTCGGCGAGGCTTTCCCCGCCGGGGTGATCCCGACGACTCGACAGCGGATGCGGATCGAGGGGTACTTCAGCCAGGAGCCACTGAGCCCGGCGGAAGTGCGATCGCAGTTCGCCCGCCGGGTATTTTCTGACCCCCAGCAGCCTCCGCCGGAATCCCCTGCTGCGCTCTGCAGCGATCTGGTCGCCTCGCTGCATCGTGCCTGGGTTGTCGCGGATGCCCGGTTCCGACGGCAGACGTTTGGCGCGTTCGATGGCGAACTCCGAGACCCGGCTGTGACCGCAGAACTGGCTCGACGGTTCGGCCCGGATCGTGCCTTGAGCCCGACAGCCCTCGAAACCTACATCGCTTGCCCGTTCCGATTCTGGCTCGAACACGTTCTGCGGCTCGATGTCCTGAAAGACCCGACCGAGGAGGTCGAGCACACCCGTCGGGGCGCTGCCTTCCACCGCGCTCTCGCGCGGTTCCACCGGTGGGTGAAGGAAACGGTCCCCCAAACCCTCGACGGGCCAGCGTTGCCCGCCGGGATGACCGACGACCTCATCCGGCGTGTGGGTGATGCGGCGGAGGAATACGCACTCCGGGCTCCGAGCGTGGCCAGCCGGGAGTTGTGGCGGCTCGAAGGGGAGCGGTTGAAGCGGGCGGCAGCTCGCTATCGCGATCACTGGGAAGAATACCGCAAACCGTGGCAAGAGAAAGGCACGACCCCGACTCCGTTTGCATTCGAGGCGGACTTCGGGGTTCCCGGGCAGAATGTCCACGAAGCACTCACGATCCGGGTGGGCGAGATCGAGGTTCGGCTCGGCGGACGGATCGACCGCGTCGATGTGACCGACGTCGGTGGGGGGAGCCTGGGCTTTTGGGTGATCGACTACAAGACCGGCCGGGCAACGAACTACTCGGCCGCCCAGGTCGAACGATTCGAGAAGCTCCAACTCCCCCTGTACGCTCTGGCCGTGGAGCGGGTGCTGCTCAAGGACCGTCCAGCCCGGCCGCTCGGGCTGGCGTACTGGCTGGTGACTGACACGGGACCCAAGCCAATGCTCCCAGCCGGGAAGCGGTCACTCTTCAACTGGCTGACCGACCCCGCGCGTTGGGTGACATTCCGAGGCCAACTGGAGGCGTGGGTGACCACGCTGGCCGGGCACATCCGGGCGGGCGATTTCCCGCTTGCACCGCGGTCGGACCACTGCACCGACACCTGCCCGTTCGGCCCTGTCTGCCGCATCTCCCAGAGCCGCGCAACAGGCAAGGTATTCCCACTGGCCCTGCCGTCACTGCGCGATCCACCGAGCGGTTAGCCGTTTGGCAGGAATTCTTGTACCCGCGCTGCGTTTCACATCGCTCCGTTGTTCTGTACCCCGGAGGGATTATCTATCATAGCCCAGGGTCGCGTTTCGTGTTCAGTGCAAGGACATGGGTGGCGCTTTTTGGGATGATAACCCCCACCCAGGCCAGGCGTCTCGACTGCGGTTCATGTAGCCCCCCAGTTTGGCGAGCCCCAGGAAAAATTGCTTCACAGTTAAGTCCCGTTCCTCTTCATACAGTCGAAGGCTCAGTACACTGACCCACAATGGGTCCACCACTTCTCGGGCCGGTTGAGTCTCAGCCTCCGGCTGACGAGCCTTTTGACGCAGGTTGACCAAGGTCACCGCCAACAGGCTCAGTAGACCGATTAAAGGCTCTACCAGCCACCTGCTATAATCCCACTACCCCGCCCGTCCGTTCTCCCGAGACTGATACCGGATGCCCACCTCGCCGCCGAATTCGTCACGCCCCGCCCGGTCAACTGGCCGGATGCCCCTCCCACTCTGGAAAGAGCGGTACGCAGCCCCGTTCGCTCCGACAACCGCAGCCGAGATGACCGCGCGGGGATGGGATGCGGTCGATGTCGTGTTTGTCACTGGGGATGCGTACATCGACCATCCGAGTTTCGCGGCCGCGATCCTTCATCGCGTTCTGGAGCAGGCTGGGTATCGTGTTGCTATTCTTAGCCAGCCGGATTGGTCTTCATGTGCTGCGTGGCGGCAATTTGGCCGACCTCGCCTGTTCTTCGCCGTGAGTGCGGGGAACATGGACTCGATGATCAACCACTACACCGCGAGTAAGAAGGTCCGCAACGACGATGCCTACTCCCCTGGTGGGCGAATCGGGCTCCGGCCCGACCGTGCCACGCTCGTGTACTGTCAGCGGGCAAGAGAGGCGTTCCCTGGCGTCCCGATCATTGCCGGCGGTGTGGAAGCCTCCCTTCGCCGCCTCAGCCACTACGACTACTGGAGCGATACTGTCAAGCGATCGATCGTTTTGGATGCGAAGGCGGATCTGGTTGCCTACGGGATGGGTGAGAAGAACATCGTCGAGATCGCCAATCACCTCGCTGCGGGAAAGACCCTGAAGGATCTGCGTCACCTCCGCGGCGTCGCCTATGCTTTGGGGGCCAAGGAGTCGGAGGCAGTTCGAGTCTCACCGACGGAGTCTGTGGCGGGAGCCGGACCGGAGGGGTTCGGCGTCGCTATCGTCCCCAGCTATGAACAGGTTCGGGACGACAAGGTCGCCTTTGCCGAAGCCACCCGGATCATTCATACGAACACCAACCCGTTCAACGCGGTGGCGCTCGTTCAGTTCCACGACCGCCAGGTGGTCGTCCAAAACCCGCCCGCATTCCCACTGTCGCAAGAGGAGATTGATGCGGTTTACGACCTGCCCTTTACCCGTCGCCCTCACCCATCGTATTCCGAGCCGATTCCGGCGCACGAGATGATCAAGGATTCGGTCACGATCATGCGGGGGTGTTTCGGTGGCTGTACATTCTGCTCGATCACGGCCCATCAGGGACGGATTATCCAGAGTCGATCGCAGGAATCGATTTTGCGGGAAGTGGAGAAGTTGGCAGCAGACCCCGATTTCAAGGGCATTATCAGCGATGTCGGTGGTGCCACCGCGAACATGTACCAGATGCGCTGTACCCGACCGGAGGTCGAAGCGAAATGCAAGCGACTCTCGTGTGTCCACCCGAGTATCTGTAAGCTGCTCGGAACCGACCACGGACCGCTCATCGAGTTGATGAAGGAGGTTCGTCAGCAGGACGGCATCCGGAAGGTTTCGGTCTCCAGCGGCATCCGGATGGATCTGGCCCAACTCTCCCCGGAGTACGTTGCCGAGTTGGCTGCGCATCACACAGGGGGACGGTTGAAGGTGGCTCCCGAGCACACGAGCCCGACCGTTTTGGAGTTGATGAAGAAGCCCTCGATCGACAACTTCGGCCTTTTCGCGGACCAGTTCCGGGCCGCCTCCCGCGCAGCGGGTCTGCCCAAGCAGCAGATTGTCCCCTACTTCATTGCCAGCCACCCCGGCTCGGACCTGGGCGAGATGATCGACCTGGCGCTCTACCTCAAGCGCAACGGTTACCGTCCGGATCAGGTGCAAGACTTCATCCCCGCCCCGTTCGACATTGCCACGTGCATGTATTACACGGGAATCGACCCGTTCACGAAAAAGCCCGTCAAGATCGCCAAGGGGATGCGAGATAGGAAAATGCAGCGAGCGCTGATGCAGTTTTTCAAGCCGGAGCACTGGTTCACCGTGCGGGAGGCGCTGATTGAGGCGGGGCGCCAGGATCTGATCGGCGGATGCGAGGGGCTGATACCGGCTAACCCACCCAAGGAAGCTCTTGAGGCGAAGCGACGACAGGCTAACGATGCGTTGCGGAGCGACCACTATCACACCGTCGCCAACCCCGCCAAGGGCGAGGAGCCGGGCGAGCGGGGAGCCGGGCCGCCAAAAACGGGGTATCGTCCGGGCCGGAAGACGCAGCAGCGGCGGCCAGGTAAAAGAAAGAATGGATGATCGAAGAAACGACGTTCTGTACCGCAACCCTGTTGACGGTTCGACGACGCGGGCGAGAGTTTGAAAATCATTGGAGGTTCCTTCGCGATGGGACTGCTCACCTCTGCGGCACAGTCGCACCTGTTCCCCGAAACGTTTGTGCCGCCACTCGAAAACGGCGATCGCCTGACGCGTGTTGAGTTCGAGCGACGTTACGCCGCGATGCCGGAGCACGTCCGAGCCGAACTCGTTGAAGGAGTCGTCATCATGGCTTCACCGGTTCGGCACACCATGCACGGAGCACCACACGCGGATCTGATATCCTGGGCGACATTTTACCGTGCCAGTACACCGGGCGTGCTCGGCGGTGCCGACGCGACGGTCCGGCTCGATCTCGACAACGAACCGCAGCCCGATGTTTATCTCCTGATCGACCCGGCCCGCGGCGGAAAGGCCAGGATTGATGAAGATGATTACATCAATGGCGCACCGGAGTTCGTCGGCGAAGTGGCCGCCAGCACAGTCAGCCACGACCTTGGACCAAAGTTGAATGCCTACCGCCGCAATGGCGTCGGCGAATACCTTGTCTGGCGCGTGCAGGATGCCGCGATCGACTGGTTCGTTCTCCGTGAAGGCCGCTTCGACCGGTTGCTTCCCGACGCAGACGGCGTCACACGCAGCGTGGTGTTTCCCGGTCTTTGGCTTGACACGGCCGCACTGCTGAGCGGCGATCTGGTCCGCGTCCACGCCGTTTTGCGCGACGGACTCGCCGACCCGACTCACGCGGCTTTCGTGACTCTTGTGGTGAAGCCAACATCGCGATGAATGGATTCGGACCTCGTTTGCTCGCTGCGCCACCTGATATCGCCACGTGCATGTACTACACCGGAATCGACCCTTTCACGAAAACGCCCGTCAAGATTGCCAGGGGGATGCGAGATAGGAAAATGCAGCGGGCGCAGATGCAGTTCTTCAAGCCGGAGAACTGGTTTACCGTGCGGGAGGCTCTGATCGAGGCGGGGCGCCAGGATCTGATCGGTGGGTGCAGGGTCTCATTCCAGCCAACCCACCCAAGGAAGCTATTGAGGCGAAGCGACGGCAGGCCAACGAGGCGTTGCGGGGCGACCACTATCACACGGTCGCCAACCCTGCGAAGGGCGAGGAGCCGGGCGAGTGGGGGAGCCGGGCCGCCAAAAACGGTGTATCGTCCGGGCCGGAAGACGCAGCAGCGGCGGCCAGGTAAAAGAAAGAATGGATGATCGAAGAAATGACGCTCTGTACCGCAACCCTGTTGACGCTTCGACGACACGGGCGATAGTTTGAGAATCAATAGGAGGTTCCTTCGCGATGGGACTGCTCACATCTGCGGCACAGCCGCACCTGTTCCCCGAAACGTTTGTGCCGCCACTCGAAAACGGCGATCGCCTGACGCGTGTTGAGTTCGAGCGACGTTACGCCGCGATGCCGGAGCACGTCCGAGCCGAACTCGTTGAAGGAGTCGTCATCATGGCCTCACCGGTTCGGTTCACCGTTCACGGACAACCGCACGGTGATCTGATGACCTGGGCCGGAATGTATCGGGTCGGGACTCCGGGCGTCCTCGGCGGCGGCGATGCTACGATCCGTCTCGACCTCGATAACGAACCACAGCCTGATGTGTGCCTCCTTATCGACCCGGCCCGCGGCGGGAAGGCCAGGATTGATGAAGATGGTTACATTGAGGGCGCACCCGAGTTCGTCGCCGAAGTGGCCGCCAGCACAGTCAGCCACGACCTTGGACCAAAGTTGAATGCCTACCGCCGCAATGGCGTCGGCGAATACCTTGTCTGGCGCGTGCAGGATGCCGCGATCGACTGGTTCGTTCTCCGTGAAGGCCGCTTCGACCGGTTGCTTCCCGACGCAGACGGCGTCACACGCAGCGTGGTGTTTCCCGGCCTTTGGCTTGACACGGCCGCGCTACTGACCAGCGATCTGGTCCGCGTCCACGCCGTTTTACGCGACGGGCTCGCCAGCCCGACTCACACAGCTTTCCTGACCAGCCTCGCTGTGACGCCAACATCGCGATGAATGGATTCGGACATCGTTTGCTCGCTGCGCCACCTGATATCGCCACCCGCATGTACTACACCGGGATCGACCCGTTCACAAAAATGCCCGTCAAGATTGCCAGGGGGATGCGGGACCGGAAGATGCAGCGGGTGCTGATGCAGCTCTTCAAACCGGAGAATTGGTTCACCGTACGGGAGGCGCTGATCGAGGCAGGACGAGGGGATTTGATCGGGGGCTGTGAGGGGCTCATCCCAGCGAACCCGCCGAAGGAGGCGATCGAGGCGAGAAGGTGGCAGGCGAACCGAGCAGTGGGTGGCGATGACGACCACTACCATACAGAAGCGAACCCCGTAAAAGGTGAGGAGCCGGGGGAACGGGGCCGCCGAACCAGTCGTGCTAACGGGGAAAGATGGTGCGCGCGATTTTTGCGGTCACCTGGAACGGGAAGGTGACCAGCGTGGCCGGTGCCCACACGACCAGGGCGGCCGCGCCCACGAGCGCCTTGAAGAACCCGAACGACTCGAATGTCGGCGGATACCGGCCGGCCGGGTCGAACCAGATTGGCGTTGTCTGGTCGGTCGGGTGCGCCGCCAGCATCTGCCCGAGTTCGGCTGCGGCCGCGGACTTCTCCGAGAACTTGCCCCACTCGATCTCCAGCAGGGTCGCCGACTCGCGGCCGGTGGGCTGGACGTAGAGTACGGCGGAATAGTGCCTGCGACTGGCCTTAGCCGAGTTGCTACAGACCTCGCCGCGCAAGACCCGGCCGGTCGTGTGGCGGAGCACGAACCGATGGTTCCACGCTTTGCGGACCAGCCTGATGACCGGTACGGTGAAGATGGAGAACGAAATGACGCAGAAGGCCACAGCACCGAAAAGCACACCGGAATTCGGGACGACCACCAGCTCGGGCTGATCCGGTCGATACCAGGTCCGCACCACGCCCCCGACCGGATAGGACAGGTTTTCCTCGGCGCGGGTGCGGTCGGCGAACCAGTACAAGCCGCGCTGGGTGGTCGGGTGCTCGATTGAGCGGTAAAAGTGTGAGGTGTCGATACCGCACCATTGTTCGCGGGTGACTCCGCCCGCCTGGTAACGAAGGCGGAGGCGCGGACTGTACCAATCGTTCCCGTGTACCACCTGGTGGGCCACCGCCTTTTCGATCACGGTCGCCTGGGTCGCCTCGTAGCCGGTCTGGAGCCGGTAATAAGGAAGGAAAACGCCGCTGACGAAGAGCGCCAACAAGAGGTAACAGCACATGATGACCGTGGCGGTGATGAGCCGGCGGGCCAGTTGCCCCCAGGTCGCCATCGGCGAACTCATGGGACCGGCCGATGCGTGAGTGATCGGGGTCGGCCCATTCTTGGCCGCCGGCGGCTCGGACGACGGGCCAAGCCGGCGAATTCTTATCCACTCTTCGACGGAATAGTCGTCTGTTGATTGGGCTTGGGCATCGACCAGCTTCCGCTTCTCGCGTTCACAGCCATTCGCGCAAAACTTGTACCACAGGGCGGCCATGAGCAGAACGCTCACGATGGCGGGTTCTTTTCCCCCGTGAGAAATGATCGACAGGCGATAGAGGCAGATTGCGACGATGATTATCGCAGGGACAGTGATCCGCATCGGGTCGTCGGCTCCGGCGAGAGCGATAAATAGCTGCCGAAGCATAGGTCGGGGAGCACTCCGGGGCAAATCGGGTGTGACCTCTCGGCGTGCCAACAGCAGGAGGGCTCGGGCCTGGTTGGCCCGGTTGACCGGAGGCCCCGAAAACGGTCTAGCTATGCCCAATCATGTCTGAGCCTCCGGGAAGCATTCGGTGGCGGCCTGCCCGTCGGTTCAGTCGGGAGACCTTGTCCTTCATGCAGATTGCCCCTGACATCGCCACCCGCATGTACTACACCGGGATCGACCCGTTCACGAAAAAGCCCGTTAAGGTCGCCAAGGGGATGCGAGATAGGAAAATGCAGCGTGCGCTGATGCAGTTCTTCAAACCGGAGAACTGGTTCACCGTGCGGGAGGCACTGATTGAGGCGGAGCGTGCGGACCTGATCGGGGATGCGAGGGGCTGATCCCGGCCCAACCGCCGAAGGAAGCCATCAAGGCACGGCGACGGCAGGCGAACCGGGCGATTAGCAGGGACGAGGACAACGACCACTACCACACCGCCGCAAACCCGGCCAAAGGAGAGAAGCCCGGCAAGCGAGAAGCCGGGCCGGTCAAGCCGACGGGCTGCAAATCATTCAGCCAGGTTCACCGTCTCCCGACGACGAGGGACTTTCAACAAATGCCACACGCGGCAACAACACGCTACAACAAACAGCCGTAGTTTCCTCTGGCTGGACTGATTCA
Source organism: Gemmataceae bacterium (assembly GCA_003136315.1). Lineage (GTDB taxonomy): Bacteria > Planctomycetota > Planctomycetia > Gemmatales > Gemmataceae > Urbifossiella. The sequence continues at coordinate 38,076 of PLDW01000303.1, forward strand.
CCAGATCTTTTCGCATCGGCTGGGGGTCAGTCGCCGCCAGCCGTTCCCGGCCCAGAGTCGGTTACTGCCCACCCTTTGCTGCCTTCTCGGCGTCTTTGACTAACTGCTCGATCGCTTCGTCCAGAAGCCCCTCCATTCCAGGTCCATCGCACTTGCGGCGGATGACGCCGTGGTGGTCGATGAGGAAAAAGGTCGGCCAGCCCTGGACGTTCCAGGCCGTGTAGATCGGTCCTTTTTTGGCATCCGGCCCGTCGGTGAACGACCGCCAGGTGATGTTCTTTTTGTCAAGGAGCGGCCTGAGTATCTCGAGGTCCGGGTCTGAGTTCACACCGACAAGAGCGAACGGCTTACCGGAAAGGCTCTTCACGAGCGACCGCTCGTATGGGTACATGGCCCGCCACGGCCCGCCCCAGTTCGCCCCGAAAGCAAGGAGGACCACCTTGCCCCGATAGTCCGAGAGCTTGAACTCCTTCCCGTCCAGATCCTTTCCGCAGATCTCGGGCGCCACCTTGCCCACCCGCACGGTACGGAAGGCGTTCAGCTTGGTCTCCGCGCTTGCCTTCTGCTGAGCCATTTTTTCCGCGCCGAACAGGTCCACGGCCCGGGCCAGAGACTTCTCGGCCTCGGCAGCGAGTTTGTCGGCATCCTCCGGCCGGCCCTCGAACCAGTCGAGCTGTCCCGAGAGGTTCTGACCGAGCGCGAGCACGGCGAGAGCCTTCACCTTGGGGGAAGTCGCCATCTCGACGATCCTTTTGAGCGTCTTCTCAGTGTCCGACCCCCCGGAGGCCAGGGTCTTGCAAACCCGCTCAAGAGCGGGGTGATTGGGATACTTCTCGACGAGCAGGGTCGTTGCCTTTTGGATTGTGGCTTCCACTCCGGGCACGACCCGTTTGCTGGCAACGAACGCAAGCAGGTCGATCACCAGCGGATCGTTCTCGGCCGCCTCAGCGCGTTTCACCACCGCTGCGAGCAGGGTCGCCGACCACGACACCTGGACTTGCTGAAGTTTGCCGTTTAGCTCGGGCAGCGGCATGGTGGCGATCAAGGCTGCCACTTTCTCGTCGGCCTTCGCATGACTGCCCGCGATCTGAACGATCAAGAAAAGGGCGTCCGCGGCCACCGGGTCCTTCGGGTTCTCCTCGGCCAACTGGTAAAACTTGTCGGCATATTCTTTGTGGAGCCCCTGGAACTTCTCGGTCAGTTTGTCCCGATCGGTTCCCTTGGCGACAGAGAATTCCTTGATGAACTTGAACTGATCGGCCGCGAAGGTCCTGACCAGTTTGTCGCACTTCTCCCGGGCCGTTGGCGGCTTCTTGTCCGGTCCGGCCTCGTCCGGGTTCTCGAAGAGTTTCGCATCGAGCCTATCGTGGATTTTATACTCGGAAAGCGTACTTTCCATGGTCGGTATACCATCTTGAAAGACACTCTCTTTGGTGTGGACCTTTCGCCCATCTCGCTCCTTGTAATCCTTAAAATAGGTCTCCTGAAGCACTTCCTTCCAGTCCTGATCCTCAGCCTTGACCACCATTTCACTTTTCACGAGAAGCCAGGATTCCTTGTCGAAATAAAGCGTGATGCTTGGCCGTTTTTCCCGCTCCACCTTGATCGCCTGGGCCATTTTGCCATCAACCTTTTTCTCATCGGCCATTGTGAGCTTGAAAGCTTTGTCCGTGAGCAAGGGCACCAAAGTCAATACGTAATGTGCGTAAACTGCGTTGGCTGTGCCGACTCGCTGCTCATCCATCATTTCGATCGATTGCCCCATTACGAGAATCGATCCACTTTCTCCTTTCCAGATGGTGACAAGGTCGACCTTCGAGCCGCCGGGCTTGATTGTCATGTCCGAGCGAAAGTAATCTGGTCCCATAAAAGCCCATTCACATTCGTAAGGAATCTTGATTCCTTGGGCAGTGACAACCCCCTCCTCCTTACAGGTCATTGCCAGGGGTTTACCGTCGGCCTTGGCCCCAATTGCCTCGACGGACTTGGCGACAATCGCACGTCCTTCGGCGGCATCATCTGCCCGGATGACAGGGGTGGCTGCCTTTGGCTCAGCGTGGCGGACGACCGCCGAGTCGGGGACGACCGGAGGTTGTGGGGTGGGTGGGGCATCGCCCGCAGTGAGTGCGGCGATCATCGCTCCGCACGCGGTCAGAAGAAGAACCGTCGCGGGGACCAAGGCTTTATAGGTCATCATTCGGCTCGCTTTCGAGGCAAGGGACGCGACCCCGGCCGGCACCATGCCGGTCGCGCTGCATCCCAACTTCGCTGCGGACTCCAGAACCCTTCGGGGAACCTCACACGCGACCAGTTGCGGCCCACCAAGTGCGACCAGCGCCACGCTCGACGGTGCGACCCCACGCTGCGCCAACCGTCTGGCAAGCATCTTCCGGGCAGCGGTGAGCCGACTGGAGAGGGTGCCTTCCGGAATGCCCAGCGCTGTGGCCACGCTCCGGCGATCGCGTTCCTCCAGGTCGCACGCGACGATCAGATTGCGGAACTTCCCGGGGAGCTTTTGCACCTCGCCATCAATCATGTCCCGGAGGTCGGCGTCGAGGGCGTCCGGCGTTGTCGGCTCGGGCGGGTCATCAGTCGGATGCTCCCGCCCGGTTCGGCGCAAGTGCGTGTGCCGGGCGCTCTTGGCGACTCGATATGCGACGCCGTGGAGCCACCCGGCGACCGAACCGGGCGGTGAAACGATCGCTGCCCGGCGTGCCAAGACCAGGAATGTGGCCTGGTACGCGTCCTCGGCGAGGTGCCAGTCGCGGATGACACGCCGACACACTCCAAACACCATCGTCCCGTGTCGGGCGACGAGCGTGGCGAAGGCCGACCCATCGCGCTCCGCAACGAATCGGTCGAGCAGTTCGGCATCAGAAGTGCTCACGTTCCCGGTCGCGGCGAGAAAGCCCGAAATCCGTTCGGCATCTGCGATCATGTGTGAGATTCCCCGGGAGGCCGGCGTCCAACCGGCTTAGCTAGACTTGCTCCGAGCCAGGCAAAACCATCGGGTATTTGGAAAAAAAGATTCCGAGTGGGGTCGGTGCCTCCGTGACTCACCCCAGAATTGATGAAGCGGCCCGGCAGATCATATCGCGAGTCAGATCGGCGTGCAACGACGGGTGGCCCACTGCTAGCAGCGTACCCTAACTGATTTCTTGCATTACTCTTGCTAACACGGCTGACTCAAGCAATGCGCCCACAACGGGGCGCCAGGATCACTCGAGGTTGGAAGACTTTTCAACCATCCCCTGAATAACCAACTGAACAATCGTCGCCAGACTTGCGGGAGCGGATGGAACCGGGAGTCCCACTGGCTACTGGCTTCGACAAAGAAGGGAACCTCGTTGGTAAAGACGGGAAGCCCGATCCCAAGATTATGACCGAGACGGAAACACACCTGAACGTGGCGGATGCGAACGGTAAGAACTTCAAGACGATCCTATCCGCGAAAGCGCAATCCGGCCCGGGGGTCACTCTCATGAAACTGGACTGGCGGTGAACAGAATCGTCCAATCGAGTCGCAGCAGCGTTGCGTGCCGCGGTTTGATCGATTCCACGATCTCATTGTTTTCTCACGAAAATCGGTTCGGCCCCTCAATACAATCTCAGTTCCGATCGTGCGTATACGCACGAACTCTCCCAACGAACACGATGACCACCGGAAGCGAAATCCCAATCGCCCTCCGCGCTGCGTACCCGGCACTCCAGCGCCGGTCGGAAGCGGTGTTCGAGCCGCACGGCGTCACCGCGAACATTTTTCAGCTCATAGCCAATGTGATTCTCCACAGTCGGAGGCGGCGTTCGAGCCTCACGGCGTCACCGCCGACCAGTTCGTTCTACTCGCCACACTTGCCCAGGGTGACGCCCTCACCCAACGGGAACACGCCCTCCGCATATCGTCCGATCCCAGTAACGTGCAGGCGATGCTCGTCCTGTTGGAGCAGCGCGGCCTGGTCGAACGGGACACGCACCCGACCGACGCCCGCGCCCGGACGGTCGCCCTCACTGCGGCGGGGGAGCGGACGTTTCGGCACCTTTGGGCGGTGGGTGAGTCGATCCGGGCACAGATGCTCGGTGCGCTCCAGCCCAACGAGGCCACACGACTTGTCAGGCTGCTGGCTCGAGTCACCCAGGCGATAAACCCCGAGTCGGTCTCCGTCGGCGGACTACCAACCTCTCACTCTCCAGAGGATGAAGTATGAGCGAACGGATCTTGGCACTTGTCGCCTGTTCCGGGCTGGCGTGGCCAGCCGTGCCAGCACTGGCCCAGCCTGGCGACGGTCAGAAGGACGATCAGGCGGAGAAGTTCCCCGCGCCGCCTGCGGGCTACGACACCCGCCACGACGGCATTGACCGCGGCAAACTGGAGACGGTCGAGTACGACTCGACGACGGTGGGCATGAAGCGCAAGGCGCGGGTCTACACACCGCCGGGTTATACCAAGGAGAAGAGGTATCCGGTCCTGTACCTCCTTCACGGCATCGGCGGCGACGAGAACGAGTGGGCGCGCGGCGGAGCACCCGACGTGATCCTCGACAACCTGTACGCTGACAAGAAGGCGGTGCCGATGATTGTCGTCCTGCCCAACGGCCGGGCGTCGAAGGACGCGACAGCGCGGGACCCGATTCCCAAGCAGTCGCCCGCGTTCGCTGCGTTCGAGAAGGATCTGCTCGCCGACCTGATCCCGTTTATCGAGAAGACCTACTCGGTGAAGGCCGATCGCGAGTCGCGCGCCATCGCCGGGCTGTCGATGGGCGGCGGGCAGTCGCTCAACTTCGGGCTGGGTAACCTCGACACGTTCGCCTGGGTGGGCGGGTTCTCCTCGGCCCCGAACACCAGGCCGCCCGCCGACCTCATCAAGGACCACGCAGAGGCGGCCAAGAAATTGCGTCTGTTGTACGTCGCCTGCGGCGACAAGGACGGGCTATTCCGGATCAGCGAGGGCGTCCAGAAGATGCTCGACGATAAGAAGGTGCCGCACCTCTACAACGTCATTCCGGGCGGCCAGCACAACTTCAAGGTGTGGAAAAGCGACCTGTACCACTTTGCTCAGCTACTGTTCCGCGACCCCGGTCAGGAGACGAAGGGCATCGAATCGCAGCCGCAGAAAAAAGCGACGGACAAGGGCGACGACGAAGCCAAACCCGCATCGACCAACATCGGCAATGCTGCCTACCCGCGCATCCACCCGGATCTGCGGGTCACGTTCCAGTTGAAGGCAGCCGACGCCAGGAAGGTCCAGGTCGTGGGCAACTTCGGCCTGGGCAAGGGCGGACCCTGGGAGATGGAACGAGGCGAGGGTAGCATCTGGAGGGTGACCACCCCGCCGGTCATCCCGGGGTTCCACTACTACACGCTGTCGGTGGATGGCGTGCAGCTCAACGACCCCGCCAGCGACACATTCTTCGGCACCGGAAAGCCGACGAGCGGGATCGAGATCCCCGAGGAGGGGGTCGACTTTTATCACGCCAAGGACGTGCCCCACGGGGAGGTCCGCTCGCGGTGGTACAAGTCCACGGTGACCGGCCAGGCTCGCCACATCATGGTGTACACTCCGCCGGGGTATGATGCCGATCACGAGAAGCGCTACCCCGTCCTGTATCTGCAACACGGCGGCGGCGAGGACGAGACCGGGTGGAGCCGGCAGGGCCACGTGAACTTCATCCTGGACAACTTGATTGCCGGTGGGAAGGCCAGGCCGATGATCGTGGTTATGGAGAAGGGCTATGCGAGTCGCGCGGGGGCCGCGCTGCGACCGGCAGGACCGGGCAAAGGCGACGGCAGTGCCTTCGAGGACGTGGTCCTCAAGGATCTGATCCCGCTGATCGATGTGACGTACCGCACCCACCCGGACCGGGACCATCGCGCCATCGCGGGGCTGTCGATGGGAGCCGGACAAGCACTGCGAATCGGGCTGACCTATCCCGACACGTTCTCGGCCGTTGGTGCGTTCAGCGGGGTGGGCAAGACCGATCCCAAGTCCGCGTTCGGTGGCGTGTTCGCCGACCCCGCCGCGTTCGACAAGAAGGTGAGCCTGCTGTACCTCCACTCCGGAACCGTCAGCCTCGACGAGGGTATCCACAAGAACGCTGAAAGCCTTTACAACGCGCTTCAGCAAGGCGGGATCAAGAACGTGGTCTTCCGTGACGCCAAGGGGCTGGCACACGAGTGGCAGACCTGGCGCTACGCCCTGTTCGACTTTGCCCCGCGGCTATTCCCGCAGGCGAAGTGACTCGGGAGACCGGGGACTCCGTCCAACCCCCCCAAGGAAGCGATCGAGGCCAGGAGGCGGCAGGCCAACCGTGCGGTCGGCGAAGACGAGGACCACTACCACACCGTCGCCAACCCGGCCAAGGGTGAGAATCCCGGAGAGCGGGGACTTAATACGCCGTGAGTTGTTCTTAAATTGCAGGGATGGATCACGCGATTCCTGCAGAGATAGGCCCAGCCTATGGCTTGACATGGGGCGATTCAGATTAACTTCGGGGCTGTGGCGGGTAAACTGGTCGGTGTGGAAGCCCGTCTCGCACTCTGGAGGCAGCTGCTATCGCATCTCGGAGTGTCGCGGAAATGAGGGTGAATCAAACGGCCCGGCAAGCAGCACCCATTTTCCACAAGCACAAGCGAATTCGCACCTTCGAGATGGATTCGCAGTTGTCCGAATTGTGTGCGTCGAATTTCAACCACAATCCTCGGAGAGACCATGACCAAGACGACTTACGTCGCAGGCGTCGTGATGAGCTGTGCGGGGCTCTACCTTGCCGCTCCCATGTTCGCCCAGAATCCCGCCGCCCCTGCTGGCAACCCGAACCCGCAACCGGCCAAACCCGCTGGAGCCGGCAGCGATAGCATCGGCAAATGCCCGATGCTGGGTCTGGGTGAGCCGGTCGGAGTGCAGCAACCGATGACGGCCGAGGCCGCGCCGTACCGAGAGAAAGACTGGTGGCCGAATCAGTTGAACCTGGAGGTTCTCCACCGACACTCGGCCAAGAGTGATCCGATGGGTGAGGGCTTTAACTATGCCGAGGAGTTCAAGAAACTCGACCTGGATGCCGTGAAGAAGGACATCACGAAGGTCATCACGACATCGCAGGACTGGTGGCCGGCCGACTACGGCACCTACGCGGGGATTTTCATCCGGCTGGCCTGGCACAGCGCGGGGACGTATCGCACCTACGACGGACGCGGCGGCGCGGCCTCGGGCATCATCCGCCTCGCGCCCGTTGGTAGTTGGCCCGATAACGCGAACCTGGACAAGGCCCGTCGGCTGCTCTGGCCGATCAAGCAAAAGTACGGCCGGAAAATCTCGTGGGCCGACCTGATGGTCCTCGCTGGCAACTGCGCTCTTGAGTCCGCGGGGCTCAAGACCTTCGGTTTCGCGGGAGGACGTGTGGACGCCTGGGAACCCGACCCGGCCATCTACTGGGGGCCGGAAACCAAGTGGCTGGACGACAAGCGCCACAGCGGCGACCGTAAACTCGAGCAACCTCTCGGCGCGACCCAGATGGGCTTGATCTACGTGAACCCGGAAGGCCCCAATGGCAAGCCGGATCCGCTCGCAGCCGCCCGAGACATCCGAACGACGTTCGGCCGCATGGCGATGAATGACGAGGAGACTGTCGCCCTCATCGCTGGCGGTCACACGCTCGGGAAAGCCCACGGGGCGGCCAACCCGGATAAGCACGTCGGTCCCGCACCCGAAGGGGCCGCCCTCGGTGAGCTGGGGCTCGGCTGGAAGAACAGCTTCGGCAAGGGCAATGCCGGCGACACGATCACCAGCGGCCTCGAAGGCGCGTGGACATCGACTCCGACAAGGTGGTCCAATGGATACTTCGACAACCTGTTCGGCTACGAGTGGAAACTGGAGAAGGGTCCAGGCGGTGCATGGCAGTGGACCCCGAAGGAAGAAGCCGCGAAGGGTACCGTGCCGGATGCCTACGATCCGAAGAAGCACCACGCTCCGATGATGTTCACCACCGACATCGCACTCAGGATGGACCCGGCGTATACCAAAATCTCGAAGCGATTCCATGAGAACCCGAAAGAGTTCGCCACGGCTTTCGCCAAGGCGTGGTACAAGCTGACTCACCGCGACATGGGGCCAGTCTCGCGATTGCTCGGGCCTGAGGTGCCCGAACCGCAGTTGTGGCAAGATCCCGTCCCGAAAGTCGATCACAAGTTGATTGACAAGCAGGATATCGCGGCCCTCAAGAGCAAGATCCTCGACTCGGGGCTATCCACTTCCCAACTGGTCTCAACCGCCTGGGCGTCCGCCTCGACATTCCGCGGCACAGACAAACGCGGTGGGGCGAACGGGGCACGGATTCGACTGGCTCCGCAGAAAGACTGGAAGGCGAACCAACCGGACGAACTCGCGAAGGTGTTGCAGATCCTTGAGAAGATCCAAACCGACTTTAACAAGGCGCAAACCGGCGGCAAGAAGGTCTCACTGGCGGATGTGATCGTCCTGGGCGGCTGTGTGGCCATCGAGCAAGCGGCCAAGAAGGCCGGGCACGATGTGTCGGTTCCCTTCACACCGGGCCGCACGGATGCATCGCAGGAACAAACTGACGTGGAGTCCTTCGCCGTTCTCGAACCGACCTCGGACGCATTTCGCAACTACTTCAGTCGGGAACTGACTCGCCCGGCGGAGGCGCTACTGGTCGATCGCGCGAGCCTGCTCACCCTCACGGCTCCAGAGATGACCGTCCTCGTCGGCGGGATGCGGGTTCTGAATGCCAACACCGGGAACTCCCAACTGGGTGTCTTCACCAAGCGACCCGAGACGCTGACCAATGACTTTTTCGTGAACTTGCTCGACATGAACACCGAGTGGAAGAAATCGGCCGTTTGCGAGCACTTCTTCGATGGACGTGATCCCAAAACGGGGAAGATCAAGTGGACCGCCAGTTCCGCCGACCTCGTGTTCGGTTCGAATTCGCAACTCCGAGCCATCGCGGAAGTTTATGCCAGTGACGACGCGCAGGAAAAGTTCGCGAGTGACTTCGTGGTCGCGTGGAACAAGGTGATGAATCTTGATCGCTTTGACCTTGATCCGACTCTACGAAGTGGAGCCAGGTCTTCGGTGCCCAGATAAGGCAGTTGGTGAGAGAAA
>PLDW01000211.1:0-29174 GCA_003136315.1 Gemmataceae bacterium
GCAGAAAGTGTCACATAATAGAGTTGTCAGAGTGTCCAAGTGCCACAGAAGCGGGGCAGCGCCGAAAGTGTAACAGAATAGACTTGTCAGAATGCCCGAGTGTTGGCCAAGCGGGGCAACGCGGAAAGTGTAACAGAATAGATTTGTCATAATATCCTATTGTTACACACGCCGCAACCGATACGGGAGGAAAAGACCATTCAGGCCGAATATTCGGATCGCACGCCCAATCTTGGTGGAGGTCCTGGACGAGTCCGGAGACTTGATCCTGCCACTCCCCTCAAGGCTTTTTCCCTGCTCCGGCCGACGAATTCGCGCACTGACGGAACTCCACCCCCGATTTTTCGTCCTCCGATCCCCCCGGCAGGCAACCCAGTAGTCCAGGATACCGTCGCTGGGCATGTCTCCAGCATCCTGGACGAGGGGCTCTCCGGCCCGGGTTCCCAGGGCCTGCCGACACTCCCGATGGGTTGCAGCACAGGGGCGACTTCCGACCACCGTTCTTGTGGATTGTGGCCGCGTCGCCTTGCCTCCCGGCTCGTGAGCGGCCGCTCACGCCAGCGGGGACGACGGTGCGATCCCTCGGGTCGGCAGTCCCGCCCGGGTGCGCAGTCCCGCCCCACGACGATGCCCTCGGTCGGGCGTGAATGGAGTCAGCGAACGCTGTGCATGCCCACCGTCGTCCCAGCCGGAGGGTTCCTGTCACTCGACCCGTTATTTCTGGGTCGATGGCGTACTCGCTCCTGCGAACGCCTTCCGCATCAGGGCGAGGCTCTTGGGAACTGCTGTCTTCGGGTCTTCCTTGCCCTCGAATTCGAGCGAGATGTAGCCGGTGTAATGGTGCTTGCGGAGCATCCTGGCGATCCGGTCGTAATCGAGGTCGAGGGTGTACCACAGCCCACCGCCGTAGTACGTCTTCGTCTGCACCAGCGCAGCCTTCGGAGCAAGCTTTTCCAGCTTCTCGTAGGGGTCTTCGAGGAAGTTCCCGGTGTCGAGGGTGACCTGGAGCCAGGGGGAGTTGATCGCATCCACGATCCGAAGCACTCCCTCCGGGGTGCGGCCCAGGCCCCAGTGGTTCTCCAATCCCATCACTACCCCGCACTTCTCGGCCGTCTTCAGACAGGCGGTGAGCCCATCAATCACCCACTTGAACCCGTCGTCGTCGCTCACCCCGGGGATATTAGGCTCGATCCCGCGCGCTGCCATGAGGTCGTCGAAGCTCTTGATTGTCCCCCACCGGCCAGTGTTCACCCGCATCGTCGGAATGCCCATCGCGTAGCACATCTCCAGGCAGCGGATGGTGTGGTCCACGTTCTTTTGCCGCTCTTCCTGCGCGGTGAACACGAACCCCTGGTGTGTCGAGAACCCGCACAGACTCATCCCCTTGAGGAATGCTCGCCGCTTGAGTTGCTGCATGGTCGCGGGGGATTCGTCGGTCATCTGCCGGTGCAGGATCTCGACCGCATCGAAGCCCATCTCCGCTGCCAGGTCGATACATCCGCCCACATCCCGATACGCCCTGTTCTTGAACTGCCAGAACGAGTAGGTGGAAACTCCGATCGGGTTTGGTCGGGGTTTGGCATCCGGCTCCGCAGCAGTCAGCGGCGAGCGGGAACCAGCGACGAGGGTGACGGCAGCAGATGCAGCAAGGAACTGGCGGCGGTCGTGGGTCATGGGTGGACTCCGGTGGGGTGGAGTCAGTGTACCTGGACCCGGGCTTGCGGTCAGTCGTGGGCTGCCCAGACAGTCCACAAAGTGAGCCCGAAGAGAACCCGCAGGGCGATCTGGAGCGACACCCACCAGAGCGACGACCGGACGGTCGTCCCGATCTCGGCCAGGTTCTTCCGGACCTCGGCATCGACCATCCGGTGCGGGTTGACGAACCCGAGGGTGAGCACGCGGACCATTGGCCCCTTCCATCCGAGCCACGTCTCTGCCTGGTCGAGGTATTTCACCGTCTCGGTGTGGTCAAACCGTCCGACCCGGATAACGAAATACAGATCAACTGCCAACATGGGGAGGAGCGGGACGAGGATAATCAACACCCACCACCATCCATCCCCACTGAGCCCCGGGCCAGTGAGGACTGCCTGGGGCCAGATCACCCGGGAGCAGATCAGTTGGATCAGGGTCAGGCCGAGAGTCAGGATGGCCGGACGGAAGAATGCCCAGTTGAGCAGCAAGCTCTGGTGCTCACCGAGTCGGTGGAGGAGGCGAGGCCATCGCCCACGGACAGCGATCAGGATGCGCACCGCGTTCCAGTACACTTCCCAGCGGCGGATGAGGCTGATCAGGAACATCAGCGCGAGGTAGAAGTCGAAGATCCGGATCAGGTTGACCGGTGAGGGTTCCGGCATGGGTCGACCCACTCAACGAGGCGCCAGGGAGACGGCCGGAAATAACCGACCACGCTTGTGGGTGCCACGGNNCCCGCTGGTCGATCTTCTCCCCCCGCCTGCCTGAGATCGGGACGGCCGACGGGATTGTATCGGGAAATCTGGTCGGGAATCTTGACCCCGTCCCCCGGGCCGCTTAGTCTTCGCGGACCGGCATCGCTCCCGGCCTCCCCCCGGACGACTCTCATGCCCCGGCTTGTGTATTCCATCGTCCTCGCGCTATGCCCCCTCGCTGTGGGGTGCGGTGGGCCGACCGACGAAATCACCATTGTGGTCATTCCGAAGGGAATGACGCACGAACACTGGCAGTCTGTCCACCGGGGGGCGGAGCGCTGCGCTGCTGACATGGCAGCCGAGGGTGTTCGGGTCCGGATTATCTTCGATGGCCCACTGCGGGAGCGGGATGCGCTTGAGCAGATCCGGATCGTCGACCGACGGGTGGCGACCGGTGCCAGCGGAATCGTTCTCGCTCCGCAGCACAGCAAGACGATGACTGCGTGTGTCCGTCGCACCGCCGACGCCGGGCTCCCGGTGGTGATTATCGATTCCGGGCTCGCCGACCCGGACCATTTCGTGAAGTACGTCGCCACCGACAACTACCGCGGCGGGTGCCTGGCTGCGGAACACCTCATCGGGGAGTTGAAGAAGCAGGGGAAGACCCGCCCCCGGCTCATTCTGTTCCGGTACGCGGTGGGGTCGGAGAGCACCGAGCAGCGGGAGAAAGGCTTTGAGGACACGGCGAAGCAACTCTGCCCCGACGCCGAGTGGCTCTCGACCGACAAGTACGCCGGCGCGACCCGCGATTCGGCAATGCGAGAGGCCGGACCGCTCGTTCTCCAGTTCAAGGATCGGGTGGATGGGATCTTTGCCCCGAACGAATCATCGGCGACTGGGTTGGTGGATGTGCTCCGTTCACAGGGGCTCAACAAGAAAGTTCTGGTGATGGCGTTTGATGCCAGCAAACCGCTTCTCCAGTCGATCCGGGATGGGAATGTGGTCGGCAGCATCCTTCAAGATCCGTACCGGATGGGGTACGTCTCGACGTGGGTCTGTGTCCGGAGCCTCCGCGGCGAGGACGTGAACGGCGGACGGACGCAGATGAATCTGAGCACCGGGGAATACGTGGTGACGAAGGAGAATGTCGATTCCGAGTTCGTTCTCGGGCTGTTTGATCCATCTGCCCAGGCCCGGCGCTCGACCCGGTCGCTCCGAGAAGGTCCAGGGGGAACGCCATGACAGCACCCCGTCTCCGGATGACCGGGATTTCCAAGAGCTACGGCCCAACGGCTGCGCTGCGGGGGGTCGACCTCGAACTCGTGCCGGGGGAGATTCACGCTCTCGTCGGCGAGAACGGGGCCGGGAAGTCGACCCTGATGAAAGTGCTCAGCGGCGCGGAGAAGCCCGACACCGGGACGATGGAACTGGATGGTGCGAGTTATCGGCCCATCGGCCCCCAGGCCGCCCGTGCCCGCGGCGTGGCCATGATCTACCAGGAACTGGCCGTCTGCCCGGACCTCAGTGTGGAAGCGAATGTATTACTGGGGCTGGAGTCGTCCGGCTTCGGATTCCTCCGACGATCGCCCGACCGCGACCGGGTGAGATCTGCCCTGGCGGAACTGGGCCATCCGGAGATTCAACCTGATGGCCCGGTCGCAGCCCTCACCCCGGCTGGTCGCCAGATCGTCGAGATTGCCCGGGCCTTGCTGACGGACGTGAAATTGCTTGTTCTCGATGAGCCGACCAGCGCTCTCACCCAGGACGATGCTCGCCGGTTGTTCGAAGTGGTGCGGGGGCTCAAGGGCCGTGGAGTGACGGTGGTTTACATCAGCCACTTTCTCGAAGAGATCGAGGCGATTGCCGACCGGTTCACAGTTCTCCGCGATGGACAGGCAGTCGGGACGGGGACCGTTGGATCGATTGGGCGCGGGCGGATGATCGAGATGATGGTCGGCCGGGCGGTCCAGGAGCAGTTCCCACGAACGCTACACACTCCCGGCGAACCGGTGTTGGAATTGACCGACCTGGCCGGAGACAAGTTGCCCCGGGGTGCCAACTTCACCCTCCGCCGAGGGGAGATCCTCGGCGTCGCTGGGATCGTCGGGGCTGGGCGGACCGAGATGCTTCGGGCGGTCTACGGGCTCGATCCGGTCCGCCGCGGGACGGTGAAAGTCCACGCGGTGATCGGTCTGGAGACCCCGGCCGGACGGATTGGCCAGGGTGTGGGGATGCTCAGCGAGGACCGGAAAGAGGAGGGGCTGTCGCTTGAACAGAGCCTGACCGATAACCTCAGCTTGAGTCGCCTGGGGCCGTACAGTCGGTTCGGGTTCCTGAGCCGAAGCCGACTCCGTGGGGCGGCGAAATCGCTGCTCCAAACGCTCCATGTCCGCCACCGAGATCCGGACCAACCAGTCGGGGAGTTGAGTGGTGGGAATCAGCAGAAGATCGCGATCGCAAGGTTACTGCACCAGGACGCTGATGTGCTCCTACTCGATGAGCCGACGAAGGGCGTGGATATCGGAAGCAAGGCTGAGATTTACCGACTGATCGGGCAACTCGCAGCCGCCGGGAAGGCCGTGGTGATGGTGAGTAGCTACCTGCCGGAACTGCTTGGGGTCTGCGATCGGGTAACAGTCATGTGCCGTGGGGTGCTCACACTGGCCCGCCCAGTGGAAGAGTGGACCCCGGAACAGATTATCGAGGCCGCGACTGGCGGGTAACTGCGACACAAAATTAGATTGAATTGATGAGACTTCTCGCACGACGCGACACAATATCCCTGGTTCCCACGCTCCGCGTGGGAACCGGTCTTCCCCCGCTCTGCGGGTGTGGGGCAACACGCCGGGGACGACGTACGTCGAATCCCCGATCACGCCCCCGATCCGTTCAGGCCACGACGCGGAGCGTCGAAGACGGCATTCCCACGCAGAGCGTGGGAACGAGGGTTAGGGTTTGATTGGTCCTGTTTTTCTCTGTGTCCTCAGTAACTCTGTGGTGAACACGTCCGTCTTTTCTCTCTCTCCTGGGTCCAGCAATGTCTGCCGTCTCCTCGCCTGACGCTCCTCCTGCCCCGCGGACTCTCGCCCTGCCGACTGGGCCGTGGGTGGGATTTGTCGCGGTTCTGGTGCTGTTCGCGCTACTGATCGGGATGAAGGGCGGGCTCGGGACGTTCTTGAGCGTCGGCAATCTGGAGGTTCTCCTCCATGAGGGCACAATCCCGGCGATTGTCGGGCTCGGGATGCTCCTGGTTTTGATTAGCGGTGGGATCGATCTCTCGGTCGGGGCCGTGGTGGCGTTGGTCACTGTGGTGACGATGCGGGTGTACACAGCGCTTCAGGCGCAAGGGTGGGCGGTTCCGGAGGCGAGCGCCGTTGCGGTGGTCGCGGGGGTTGCGGCTGGGGGGTTGTGCGGGTGGGTGAACGGATTGCTCGTGACGCGCCTGGACCTTCCCCCGTTTGTGGCCACACTCGGGATGTTCGGGATTGCCCGGGGGGTCGCGGTCTGGCTCGCCGAGCGGACGACTCTGGCATTCCCGGGTGGAGCGACCCCGGAGTGGGTGCTTGACCTCGGGAGGACATCGATCGCCAACCTGGGGCTCTGGTCGCTGGTCGCCCTGGCGGTGATCACGGCGGTGGTGCTCCACCTGACAGTCCTTGGCCGCCATATCTACGCGGTGGGATCGAACGAGGCCACGGCCCGACTCTGCGGCGTGAACGTCCCGCGGACGAAGGTTCTGGTCTACACGTTATCGGGGTTCCTCACGGGGTGGGCGGGGATCATCATGTTCGCTCATAGCAATAGCGGGAATCCGACTCTGGGCGAGCAACTCGAACTGGACGTGATCACGGCTGTGGTGATCGGGGGGGCGAGCCTGGGGGGTGGGAAGGGAACGGTGGTGGGGGCGTTGCTCGGAGTGGCGATCCTGGGGCTGATCAAGAACGGGGTGAGTCTGTTCAATGTCCCGGTCGAGATGCAGTATATACTGATCGGGGTCTTACTGCTGGCGAACGTGGCCCTGAACCGGTGGCGACGGGGCGGACGGTGACCGAGATGCAAAGGGGAAACCGATGACCACCAATCACTTCCGGTCAGCCGATTACGGCCCGGCGGTCGCCCGCCTGCTCGGAGAGCCCCGCCTGGCGGAGTTGGGGCCAGGTTCGCTCGACACGACCGCACGGGCTGCCCTCCGCGCATTCGATCCGCTGACCGATCTGGGCGGCACAGTCGTGTCCCGGGAGTTCGCGCTGGCCTGTCACAGCGGGCTCTGGCTCTACCACGACGGGCTGGACGAGTCGCACACCATCAGTCAGGACTTGCCGTCAGCGGAGGGGAGTTTCTGGCACGCGATCATGCATCGCCGCGAGCCGGACGCCTTCAACAGCAAGTACTGGTGGCACCGGGTCGGCCCGCATCCAGTGTTGGACCAACTCCGCGAACAGGCCCCGGCCCTTGGATACGGATACACAACGCCCGAGGCGTTCGTGGACGTTTGCGAACGAGTGCGCGGGACGGCCGGTGCGGACGAGGAAGTCGCCAAACGGGTTCAGTTGTTGGAGTGGCAGATTTTATTCGACTGGTGCTATCTGAAGGCTATCGTTTAGAAAATAATCATAAAGTAATAATTATATTTGGTGTTTGCAAATTATTTTTTGACAGAACTCATTGTTGATATCAGCTAATTTCTTAATGGATTTCTAATAGGCAGGAAGATAGATTTGTTTTTTAAGTATGATAATATTCATCTTACTTATTGTCGATATAGTCTGGTATGCTGGACACTGAGTCGACTTGCTGCCGGTGTCAATATGGGTCAGAATGATGTCTGAGAAAAACGGCGCCCTGACCAATGAAAGGGGCGAATGATGGCGATCCGGATTGCCTTGTTCAACCACAAGGGTGGGGTGGCGAAGACCACCACCGCCTTCAACTTGGGGTGGATGCTCGCCGCCAAGGGCAAGAGAGTGATCCTTGCTGACTGCGACCCGCAGTGCAACCTCACGGGGATGGTCCTCGGATTCCGTGGGGCTACGGACCTGGAGGCTCTCTACAAGTCTCCCGGTGTCCACAATATCCGGGATGGCCTTGCACCGGCATTTGAATCCCGTCCTGCCCCGATCGTAGCGGTTAAATGCCAGCCGGTCGTTGGTCAGCCGAACATGGTGCTTATGCCCGGACACATCGGTCTGGCCGAATATGAGGTCACACTCGGTATCGCTCAGGAGTTGTCCGGCACCTTGGTGACGTTGCAGAACTTGCCGGGATCAATCACTTTTCTCTTTGAAGAGACGGCCCGGAAGTACAATGCAGACTATCTCCTGATCGATATGAGCCCGAGCCTTGGTCCTGTGAACCAGAACCTGCTCATGACCAGTCATTATTTTCTGGTCCCGATGATGCCGGATTACTTTTCAGTCATGGCAACCGACTCCTTGGCATCAGTGCTCCCAAGGTGGCGTGCGTGGTCGAAGAAGGCCCAGCAGCAACTGATTCTCCAGAATGCGACCTACCCGTTCCCAAACGTTACACCCAAGCTTCTCGGGACAATAGTTCAGAACTACCGGCTCAGATCCGGCGGACCATCGAAGGCGTTCCAATCATGGGTAGACGAAATTAAAGCCGGAGTGCGCGACAAGCTCATCCCTGCTCTTCGTGCAAACAATATGCTCCTTCCGCCTGAGGCTTACGCTCGAGCCGGGGCGCCTCTGGATAAGCCCTTGCTACAGATGTCGGCCTACAACGGGTTAATCGTACGTTCCCAGAAATACCAGGCTCCCATTTTCGATCTCACAGATGCTCAACTTGAGCAAAAAGGAGTGGTATTAGAACGGACGAAGAAATCGATGAAAAATTTCCGGCGGCTTTATTCCGAAGGGGCCGATAAGATCATCGGCCTGACGAACAATGCAAGCGGCACTTGACCAGTTCCGCTCGAACATCCAGCGTGTTCGGCATATTGCCAACCTCTACCATTACTTCAGTGGCGTGACGACGACGGCGCTGGATCTGTCCGACATCCTGCGCGCCCAGTTGGTGATGGCCGTCAGTGCTCTCGACCATTACGTACACGAGTTGACGCGGCTGGGGATGATTGAGATCGTCGAGGGGAAGCGCGCACAGACGCCCGCCTTTCTACGGTTCCAGGTGCCACTGGACGCGACGCTGAGAGCAGTCGTGCCGAGCGGAGGCTCAGGGTGGCTGGATAATGAGGTCCGTTCTCGCCACGGTTACCTGGCTTTCCAGCACCCGGACAAGATCGCTGACGCAGTCCGCTTGATTTCGACCATTGAGTTGTGGAACGATCTAAGTACGACGCTCGGGATACCCGTTCGCGACCTGAAAAACCGTCTTCAGCTCATCGTGGACCGCAGAAACAAGATCGCTCACGAAGCCGACATTGACCCCAGTTATCCCGGTGTATGCTGGCCGATTAGCGCCTCTGACGTCGCTGGCGTTACTGACTTCATCGAGCAACTCTGTGAGGCGATCCACGTTTTGGTTCCCTGACCTGCCCAGTGGACAGTTCGCTCCCCAGGCTATTCCACGCCGCCGAGGACAGGACCGTCGCTCGTTGCTGGTCGGCGGGGCTGCCTTCGACGACGTAGATGATAATTACCGTGTCATGGTAATCAAGCATTTACGACCCTCACGGCCCGAGTGGGTGGCGGGCGGCTGCCAATTCTCGGCCCCGATCCTCGTCGTCCGATGCCTGTTCCTCGGCTTCGGCACACAACTCCTCTGCAGACCGCCCCGAGAACCCCCGGGCTCGCTGGTCCGTCGCGATCTCACGGAGCACGTCGGCAAGCCCCCGCCGCAACGAGGGGGCCGGGATCGTACGAATCGTCACCTGGACTGGGCCGGGGCTGATTTGGGGTTGGTGCGACAGTCGAAGGGTTCCGTCGGCTTCGAGTGTGGCCTCGATGACTTCTTCGGTCGGTATCACGGCACGGCCTCCTTTCGGGTCCATCTTACCCGACCGGTGGCTGACCGTAGCGATACCACCGGGTTGTGGCTCGGCCTCTGTTATCGCCCGCCGAACATCCCCACGTAGAAGCTAAACACCTGGGTATCGTCGGTCGAAGCCTTGACGATCGGGAAGGCGAAGTCGAGGGCGATCGGCATCGGGCCGAGGGCCGGGACGGCAATCCGGAACCCGAACCCCGCACTCACCCGGTAGTTCTTGATCTCGACCGACTGTTCCACCGTCCCGTGGTCCAGGAAGGTCACGAAGAACAACTTGTCGTTCGGGAGGATCGGGATTTGATACTCGATCGTGTTCAGGAACGAGAACGTACCCCCCACCATGAGGTCATTCTGGCTCGGCCCCACCCCGCGGAAGGTGAACCCGCGAAGGCTGCCGAATCCGCCCGCGTAGAACTTCTCGTACATAGGTGCGTTTGTGCCTTCAACTGACACCTGAGAACGGAATGCCAGGACGTGTTTACCGCTGCCGTCTTCCCGTTGGAGGTATTCCGACGAGAAGAGCTTGGTATAACTGGCCGTGGCCACTGGGAACGTATACGATCCGAACTCCTGCTCGACCCCGATGTCGAACACACTGCCGGTTGTCGGGTAGAGGATCGAGTCCCGGGAGTCCCGGTTCAGGCCGACCCGGACTCCGAACAGGGAGTGCCAGCCCGCGAAGTCGGTGAGTCCTGGACCAGCGTAGTCGGGTATGTTCTTGGCCTCGACGGCCTCCGCCCGGAAACTCACCGAGGCCTTCCAGATCGGATCCAGTCGGCGGTCGAGTGTGATCCGGTCCCCGATCCGATTTTCGAAGTATTCGACGTACGAACGTTGGAAGTAGTACAGCGAGTCGGTGAACCCGAACTGGGTGTCGAACAGTAACGGCTCGCGAAATGTGGTCGAGTACCGTTGGAACTGGGTTCCCGGAACGGCCTCCAGCCGCAATTCCTGACCGGCCCCACGGAAGGCGCGCCCGTTAAGGAAGTCATCCCAACTCGTCGGTAACCGGAACAGGTCGAAGTTACTCTCGTTGATCACAACGCTCCCGCTCACCCCGGCGTTTGAGTTGACTCCACCGCCGATCATGAACTGCCCGGTTCGGGTCTCGTTCACCCGCACCACCACATCCTTGAAAGGGTTGTCCGGATCGTTGGGATCGACAACTCTCTCAACGCTTGGCGGGTTGTTCGTGTCAAAGATTCCCAGCCGCGCGAGCCGCACCCTGGCCTCTTCCAGTTTGGGATACTGGAGAATCTGGCCGGGGTAAAAGTCGAGCTGGTTCTGAATCACCCGGTCCTTGGTAATCGTATTTCCTTCGATCCGAATCGTACCCACCCGATCCTGTTCGCCTTTGTCGCCCTGCACCACATACTTCACCTGGACCACTCCCGGTTGGTCCGGAACTTCGTAGATCTGCTCGTTCACCCCGACTTTGTAGCCGCGATACCCGTAGAAATCCTCCAGCCGCTTTTTATCTTTCGTCACTGTCCACTGGTCGTAGCGATCATTGGGTTGGAGCTGCAACCGTGCTTCCAGGGTCTCGGCCGGATAGGTTGCATTCCCCTCCAGCCTCCGCTCCCCAACCTTGTACTGGATGCCTTCATCAATGAGGTACACGATGGTAACGTGGGATGAATCCGCTGATGGGACAATGTCGTATCCAATCTTGACTCCCAGATATCCAAGACCGTGGTAGTAATCATAGAGTTTCTTCAAGTCCGCATCGATCGACTGGCGGTGGAACTTCCCGCTGATGAAGCCGAGATACTCCCGCGAGGTCGTCAACTGGGCTCTGAGCCGGCCACTCTGGGCGTTGGTGTTGCCCCGGAACTCGATCCCGGCCACCTTCACGAGCGGCCCCTCGACAATGTCGTACACCACCCGGGTGTCGGTCGGCTTGTTCCCCTCGACGAGTGTCACAGTGGCGTAGTACCGCCCATCGTCCTGATATTCGTGCTGGATCGCCGTCCGGCCGAGTTCGTTCGCGAGCGGGCTCATGGGCTCGCCTTTGCGGATCCCGGAGAGAGATCGGAGTTTGTCATCGCTGAGGTGCTGCGCTCCGTTGAACCGAATCTCCTGAACGATACTCGTCAGTTCGGTCACGTATACAAACACGGTCACTTTACCGGCAGCGTCAGGGCGGGTGTGGAACTGAACTCCTCCGGGGACAAACCATTTGGTGGCGTACAGGCGACGGAGGTCTTCCTGGACCACTGTCTCGTCGTAAGCCTTCCCCACTTTGGTATGCAGTAGGCGGAGAATCTGCTCGGGTGGGTGAACCCGATTATTCACCGGAACAATCTCCGAGACGATCCGTCCCACCGGGGATTCGTCGGCCCCGGTCGCGCGATGCCCGACGGGATAGGCCACGGCCACGAGTAACGCGGCCAGTAGCCAGATCCAGCGGTAATCACTGCGGCAGGTGGTCATCGGGCGGCCCCTCGGTCCCGGGTAAACGCGGCGACATCTCGGTGCGAGAGCGCGGGCAGATACGTCAGTGGAGATTTTGTGTCAAGATCGCGACCGCAGCGGCCGACGCACAGGACTGTGGGCTTTGACGGGGATTTCGGCAACAAATACGGCGGCACGCGAAGGGGAACAAGAGCGGCAAACTGCAAAGGAACCCCTCGATTTCTTGGCAAGCTGGGCAAATTTTAGTCGAGTCTCGATGGCGTTTGCAGGGGCTTTGGCTATCCGCTCGGCAGGCAAGTTTTCACAAGCCTGAAGCGCCAGCGAAGGACAGCATTCCCTTCGCTGGCGCTTCAGGCTTGTGTCCAGCGAAGGACAGCATTCCCTTCGCTGGCGCTTCAGGCTTGTGTCCCTACCCCATCTCTTATTCCGTTGCGGCTCTGCCGCACTGCGTCATCTGCGGGCTTTTGCCTGGGTTCTGATCCAGGGGGTTCGGCACCCCGATCTTCGAGATCCCCGATCCTCCCGTGCCAGTGTGTGAAATGGACAGCGGCCATTGACGTTTCTCAGGTGGCTGCGGCTCTGGTGAGGTTTCTGCCCCTCTCCGGCGGGTGCTCCCCCCAGCAGCAGTCGACCGTGTTGCCTGGCCTGTGGGGGCCGGGTACACTCAACAGTCCAGGGCATCTCGTCTGACTCGGCACGGAGATTTTCCATGCACCGTCTTTCGCCAACCGGGCAGCGTCGGCTGTGCGGTCTGGGGCTTTTCGGGATCGCCGCCGTCGCTATCTACTGGAACTTCTTTACCGATGGTCTGCCAATTATGTGGGGGCCGACGGCCCGGGCGGCCGAGGTTGCTGCTGGGCGGGAGCTGTTTGAACACCAGTGGGAGCCAAACGATCCACTCGCCCACGGGGACGGTCTGGGTCCGGTGTATAATGCCCGATCGTGCGGAGCGTGTCACTTCCAGGGTGGACTCGGGGGTGGAGGCGGACGTGAGCAAAACGCGGTGAGCTTCGAGGTTCTCCCTCGACCCGGCGACCCCAACTTCCGGACCGGCAACCTGCACCACTTCAGCATCACCCCCGCGTTCAAGGAGTCGAACGACTCGCTGCGGGCGATGTTCCCGATCGTCAAGGGGAGTACGACCCAGTCGGGCGATCCGCACTGCCGGTATACGGTCACCATTCCCGACTTCGATCCGCTCCACACGCAGACGGTCCAGACGACAGCCCTCTTTGGGGCCGGGTGGGTCGATCTGATCTCGGATCGGGCCATCCTCCGTAACGCGCGATCCCGCGGGCTCCGTTCGGTTGTCCGTGAACTTAGTCTGGACTTCGACAATATCCCTGTCGGCCGGGTCCGGCATGTTCCTGGTGGAGTCGGGAAGTTTGGGTGGAAGGGGCAGTTCGCCAGCCTCTCCGAGTTCGTTGCGGCTGCGTGTGCCAACGAACTCGGCCTCGGCACCCCGACAACCGAGCAGGCGAAACCGCTGTCTGCCCCGGATCACACTTCGCCGCCGGACCTGGACAAAGCCCAGTTCCGGGCACTGGTAGCGTTCGTGAAGACCCTGCCGAAGCCGGTCGAGGTGGTCCCGGACCAGGCGGCCGCACAGGCGGACGCAGCACACGGGAAGGCTCTCTTCGGCACGATCGGCTGTGCGGTCTGCCACATTCCCGACATGGGCGGGGTGAAGGGGATCTATACCGACTTTTTGCTCTACACCCTGTCTGAGCCACCTCCCACGGGTGGTAGCGGGGAGTATGGCCCCGGACCGCCCTCACAACTCGAACTCCCTTCCCGACCGGACAGCGAGCCCCGACCGGATGAGTGGAAGACCGCAGCGCTCTGGGGCGTGGCGGACTCGGCTCCGTACCTCCACGACGGGTCAGCCGCGACCCTCCATGACGCGATCCTCCGGCACCGCGGCGACGCCCGGATTGTGGGCGACAAATACAAGGCCCTCACCCCTGCGGATCAGCTCGCTGTGATTGCGTTCCTGAACACCCTGAAGGCTCCGCCCGACGCCCCGAAGGTGAACAGCCCCGCCGGCACCCGCCTGGCCAGTCGATAACCGCCTGAGCAGTGGCCCGCATTCAGAATGGCCCGCAGATGACGCTGATCTGCGAACGCAGATAAAATCCAGATCAGACCAGATTCGTTTTGATCAAGATTTCATCTGCGTCGAAGTCTGTGTCATCTGCGGGCCATTCTGAATGCGGGCTATTCTGAATCTTCGAAGACGCAGCCCATGCCGAGCCCGAAACCCTCCCGCGCGGACCTTCTCGCAGCAGCCAACAAGACCGTCCCGGACGTGATCGCTGCCAGTCTGAACGTGCTGTTCTGCGGTATCAACCCAGGGCTGTACACGGCGGCGATCGGTCATCACTTCGGCCGGCCCGGGAATCGGTTCTGGCCCACGCTCCACGCAGCGGGGTTCACCCCTCGCCTTTTCGATCCATCCGAGGAGCAGGATCTGCTCCTGCTCGGGTACGGGATCACGAACGTCGTGGCGCGAGCGACGGCCGCAGCGGACGAGTTGTCAGCAGTGGAGATCGTGGCGGGAGGGAAGATCCTGGAGGAGAAGGTCCGACAATGGGAGCCGCGGTTTCTGGCAGTGCTGGGAGTCGGTGCTTACCGGGTCGCGTTCGCCCGCCCCAAAGCGACGATGGGTCGACAGCCGGAGCCGATCGGCCAGACAACGGTGTGGGTTCTCCCGAATCCGAGCGGGCTGAACGTGTTCTATCAAAAACGACTCCCGGATTTATTCCGGGAGTTCCGAGTGGCGGTGGTGGCTGAACACGACGACCACCGCCGGACAAAGGGAGGGACAGGCGGCGGATGATTCGGGTCAAATGGAACGGATGGCTAACGCCCGATCTTCGCCTCCTCGAGAATCTTCTGCACCCGGTCACGGTACTCGGCCGGGAGTTGGTCGACCGACTTGGCCTCGACCTTCTTCGCCCCGTCGGTGACCTGGATCTTCGACGGCACCCCTTTCCCGCCCTCAACCGAACCGTCGACCACAACCGTAATTCCATCCCGTTCGGCAGTGATGGTGAAGTCCCCGTTGACGATCCGCACCGACAGACTCTGTTTCGTCGCACCTGCGGGGAGGATGGGGGACGCTTGCGGGAGGCCTTCGACCCTTGCTCGCGGGGCCATCGGGACGAGTTGCGGTCCAGGGACGCGGCCGACCGTTGCGATTGGCCGACGGCCCGGGAGTGGTGCCGGAAGTTCGACCTGAATCGTTTCTTTCTGGCCCTTCCGCATCACCACGATGGCGATTTTCTCACCGGCCTTGGCACTCAACACCATGTCCACGAACGCGGATGTGTCGTCGGTCACAGGCCGCCCGGCGAACTCGATCACGACATCATTCGCTTTCAGCCCGGCCTTCTCAGCCACCGACCCTCGAACCACCTCGGAGATCATCACACCGCGGCCGGGGGCAACGGCGGCCTCGTCGGCAACAGCAATGGGCAACCGCTCGATCTTCACTCCGAGTCGGCCGTTCGCCCCAAACGCGCCCAGTCGGGGGTCAACCTGAGCTGGCAGAAAGAACTGCCCCTGGGCACCAAGTGCCATCATCGCCTGGGCCTCCCTCTGGAGGGCCGCTGCCTTGTCGCCGTTTTTGATCGGATCTTCGGCCAGGAGTTGCATGGCCTCGTTGAGCATCTCCTGCGCCCTGGTGATCGCTCCGAGATTGGGCTGGATTGGCTGTATCCCGCCTGGGAAGATTGGAATGGCGGGTGGGGCAAACTGGTTCCGACCACCGGGGACCATTCTCTGGAAGGGCTGTTGGACACCCGGGAATGCCGGGGCAACCGGCTGTTGGGGCGGCGGCTCCTCGACCAGTTTCGGCTTGACCCATGCTTTCCCGGCCAGGGCTTTCTCAAGCGATTCGAGCTGCTTGCGAATTTCGTCGACATTCTCGCCCTTGCGGGCCGCTTCTTCGACGGCCGCCCGGAGGGCTGCCAGTTCGGGTGGGGGGCCGACCCGGACCTCTTTCGGGTCGAACTCCGGCTTGGGAGCGTTAGCCTTTTTGTCATCGGCCTTTTTGTCATCGGCCTTTTTGTCATCGGCCTTTTTGTCATCGGCCTTTTTATCGTCGACGCCGGCTGGCTTGCCCGCGGCCGTTGCCTTCTCGGCACCCGGGCGGGCGAACCCCGCCCCGGTCAGAATGAACGCTGCTGAGACCACTGCCGCAGTGACGCTGGCCGTCCACCGAACTGCGGTCCGACTCCCCGACGTGTGCAACATGTCTGCCTCCTCCTGGGACGAGCTTCGATGATAGAGGTATTATTCCGTAGTTTTGGTGTCACTTCAACCCGTGGGCCACGGGGACTGTTACACAACGGTGACGCTTGACTGGGCGGCAAGTTTCATAAACTACCTGTCTGGATTCAACGGTAGCACTGAAACCGCAGGGGTGGGTGATGGGCATTCAGCACAAGCGGAAGGAACTCCGGACAGCGAATAAGCGGCGGCGGAAGAACCGCAAGCACAAGCTCCGGAGCACCAAGAAGTACAAGACGTGAAACGGGTTGTGCCTCAACCGCACTCCCCAGGTGGAATCGGGAGTGGGATGAACCCGCAGGTGGCAGCCAAGCGGCACCCGGGGTAAACTGACCCCATCCCGCACCGGGACTTTCGGCCAGAGTTAGCAGATTCCGCGGCGATACGCCGCGGGTGGTGGTCAATGCCAGTCAGTTGAGTTGCATGTCCCTCCGCCACAGGTCGGCGGCGGGGCATGCCCGTCTCGAAGCGATGTCAGGCAGTTGGTGAGAGAGAATCACCCAGTGGGATCGGGTGCCACGGGCGGCCTGCCCGCCCGTGGGACGCCTTCACGGGCGGACAAGCCGCCCGTGGCACCCCCCATGATCTTCGTACGTCATTTCCTGGAGTCTGCCTCAGTAGCCATGACGGTTCCCGGTGCGGGTGCTTCAAAGGGTCGGTTCACCAGGGGTCAAACCATACGCCTCCCGCTCGAACCGGTTGTCGAAGTAGAAGTGCCCCCCACGTCGCCAGGCCAGTGTACTCGACAGGAAATACGCCGGGAGCATGAACGGCCCCCACCGGGCGTACTGCCGGACATGCACCTGCTCATGGTCGCGGGAGTGGTCGAGGCAGTCCCGATCCTGGCCGATGATCACATGCCCGAGTGTGAGTGCAGACGCCCGGATCAGCAGGCACCGGCGGAGGAAGAACCGGGCGAACCCGCCGTAAATCTCGACCGCTCCTCGTTCCACTCGCACTCCGCCACCGCTGACCAGCGCGGGAAACAGGAACGCCAGCCCCAGAAGTGTGTTCGGGAACGCCCAGAGATACCCGGCGAGAGTTGCGATGGGGCCGATCATCCTGGCATGGTATCCAGGCTCCGGACGAGCCCAACCCCCCGCCCTACTTCTTCTTCAGTTCAAACCGCCCCGGCAGGTTCCAGATGTGGCGGGAGTCCGGTCCATACTTGTAATTTGAGAATTTGATAATCTTGCCGTCTTCCTCTGGCACGAATAGATCCGATGTTTCGATCGTACCGGGGATGAGCATCCCGGATCGCAGTTCGTAGACCTTGCGTGGCTTCACGAAAGAGCTGTTTAGATCTGCGAATGCCGGGCCACTGTACATGATTATTCCCAGTTTGGCGTCCTGTGGTTGCGGCTCGATCCTCACCGTTTGGTGGAACTCGCCGTTAGCATCCAGTTTCCCAAGTAGGAGTGCGTTGCCTTTGCCGATGCCCACCAACCGTTCGGTGTCAGGAACGAACACGTACTCCCCTTTGGGCTCTTCGGCAATCGCCCCAGCGGCCAAGAAGAGCGCGGCCAACACCAATCCCCAGTTCTGGAATATCATCGGTTGATCCCTCGGATGATACTTTCGATCCCGTTGCCTGAACCAGTTGGGGCATTGTGACGCGAACCAGATCCTGGCACCAGGCCACACGCGATTGGAGATCAGACCCCCCTGAGTGATGCCTGCCCGTTGCCCCCAAGAGAAGGCGTCCTCTTGCGGGATCGAGGCTGCTAGCGGTAGATCAAACAGTTCGGGAGGGTTTTTTTTTTTAAGCTTCCCAATCCCTTCGGGGGTCGTCGAGGTGTTAATCAGGTTCAGCAGGGTTAAGCCTGCGAGTGGGGCGAGGTCCTCAAGTCCGGCGTCTGTCACGGCGGTCTTGCCGAGGTCGATGGTCCTGAGCATTTTGAGTTTGGCAAGATCCTTGAGGCCTCTGTCCGTCACACCAGTCTCAGCGAGGGTCAGGTCTTTCAGAGCATTGAGAGCAACGAGTTCTTTGATCCCCTCGTCCGTCACCTGGGTATGGTAGAGATTGAGCTCCGTCAACTCCTTGAGCGGAGCGAGTTCCTTCAAACCCATGTCCGTCACCTGAGTACGGTCGAGGTGGAGTGAGGTTAACTTCTTGAGCGGAGCCAGTTCCTTCAGGCCGATGTCCGTCACCTGGGTATTTTGAAGGTAAAGGGTCGCCAGCTCCTTGAATGGTGCGAGTTCTTTCAGATCCACATCCGTCACCGGGACGCTTTCAAGTGTGAGGAATTTCAATCCGGTAAGTGGAGCGAGGGCCTTCAGACCGGCCCCCGTCACCTTGCTCCCGGCGAGGCCTAGAGTGGTCAACCCGGTGAGAGGGGCGAGATCCTTCAGACCCGTGTCCGCCACCTGGTTTGAACTAATGTCCAAATGGGTCAATCGCTTGAGTAGAACGAGTTGCTTCAGACCTGCGTCTGACACGCCCGTCTGCATAAGATAAATTTTAGTCAGATTTGTGAGAGGTGCAAGTTCTTTCAGACCCACATCCGTCACTGCTGTAAATCGGAGATTGAGGATCGACAACTGCGTGAGTGGGGCAAGTTCCTTGAGACCAGCGTCTGTCAGGCTCGTCTTCTCCAAATTCAGGTTGGTCAGTTTTGTATGACGGGAGAGTTCCTTCAGGCCAGCGTCCGTCACTGGGGTATAACCGAGATCGAGGTCGGTCAGTTCCTTGAATGGGGCAAGTTCTTTCAGCCCCGCATCTGTCACTTTGTTAAACGATAGCTTCAAGGTTGTCAGATTCTTGAGAGGGGCGAGGGCTTTTAACCATTCGTCCGTCGCGTCCCTCCCTGCGAGGCTCACCGCCACCACCGGCATTCCGGGCCTCTGCAAATCCCGTGTGACCTCGCCGCCGTATATCCTCACAGCCTCAGCGGCTTTATTCTCGGCCTCGTCTGCCTGGCCGACCCCGCACAGCCCTATTGAAACCGCAAGCACCAATCCCCAGTTCTGGAATCTCATCGGTTGATCCCTCGGATGATACTTTCGATCCCGTTGCCTGAACCAGTTGGGGCATTGTGACGCGAACCAAACCCCCACACCAGGCCCCACGCGATTGGAGATCAGACCCCATGAGACATGCCTGCCCGTTGCCCCCAAGAGAAATGTGCTCTTGAGGCGTCGAGCCTGCTAATAATCGATCTTGCAATTCGGAAGATTTTTCGCCAAGTCAGCAACGCCTTTGTGGGTCACCTTGGTACTGGAAAGATGAAGTTTGGTAAGTCCCTTGAACACTGCCAGTTCCTTGAGCCCAGCATCCGTCACGTCGGTAAAGTTGAGGTGGAGAACTCGCAATTTGGTGAATGGTGCCAGTTCCTTGAGCCCGGTATCTGTCACCTGGGTACGGCTGAGGTCGAGGATGGTCAGTCCCTTGAATGGTGCCAGTTCCTTGAGCCCGGTATCTGTCACTCGGGTACGGCTGAGGTCGAGGAAGGTCAGTCCCTTGAATGGTGCCAGTTCCTTGAGCCCTGCATCCGTCACCTGAGTGTGCTCAAGGTTGAGGGAGGTCAGTTTCGTGAGGGGTGCGATCTCCTTCAGACCGGCGTCTGATACCCCGGTGCTGGAGAGGTTGAGGATGGTCAATTTCGTGAGGGGAGCGAGTTCCTTGAGCCCCGCATCCGTCACCTTGGTAAATTCAAGGTAGAGTTCGGTCAACGCCTTGAATGGAGCAAGTTCCTTGAGCCCCGCGTCCGTCACGTCGGTGAAGGAGAGATTGAGAAGTGTGAGCCCCTTGAGGGGAGCGAGTTCCCTGATCACCGCCTCCGTCACCTCGGCCCCTGTGAGATTCAGAGAGACGACCGGCTTGTCGGCTTTGTCTTGGCTCCGGATGACCCTGCCGCCGAGTTTCTCCGCAGCCGCAACCGCCCGATCCTCGGCTTCGTCCGCCCGCCCGACCCCGCACAGCCCCACTACCACCGTCAACACGAATACCAAGTTCTTGTGTCTCATCGGTCGATCCCTCTGATGCTGTCTGCTGGCCCAGGCGTTGTCGGCAAATCTACTTTTTCTTCAGTTCGAACCGCCCCGGCAGGTTCCAGATGGGCGGAGCATCCGGCCCATACTTATATTTTGAGAATTTGATAATCTTGCCATCTTCCTCTGGCACGAACAGGCCCGTCGATCCCATTTTGCCAGGAATGAGCATCCCGGAACGCAGTTCATAAACGCTGCGTGGAATCACAAATGAACCGTTCAAGCTATCAAATGGTGGACCTTTATATATGATTACGGGAATCTTGGGGTTTTGCACTTCGACCTTCATTGTTTGGTGGAACTCACCGTTAGCATCCAGTGTTCCGATTACGATTTCGTTACCTCGGTTCATTCCCACCAACCGCTCAGTGTCAGGAACGAACACGTACTCCCCTTTGGGCTCTTCGGCAATCGCCCCAGCGGCCAAGAAGAGCGCGGCCAGCACCAAAAATCTCGTCATCGCTCACTCCTCCAAGTCGCAGATGCTGTCAGCCGCTTCCATCGGTCTGAGGGCGATCAGCAAGCCTACCTACTACTTTTTCTTCAGCACAAACCGGCCTGGCAGGTTCCAGATGTGTCGGGCATCCGGCCCGTACTTGTAATTTGAGAATTTGATAATCTTCCCATCTTCCTCTGGCACGAATAGATCCGATGTTTCGATCGTACCGGGGATGAGCATCCCGGATCGCAGCTCGTAGACCTTGCGTGGTGTCACGAAGGATGTATTAAGATTAATAAACGGTGGGCCACTATAGACAATTACAGGAATCTTGGGATTTTGCACCTCGTATCTGTCCGTTTGGTAGAACTCGCCGTTAGCATCCAGTTTCCCAATGAGGAGTGCATTGCCTTTGCTGATACCCACTAACCGCTCGGTGTCAGGAACGAACACGTACTCCCCTTGGGCTCTTCGGCAATCGCCCCAGCGGCCAAGAAGACCGCGACCAGCACCAAAAATCTCGTCATCGCTCACTCCTCCAAGTCGCAGATGCTGTCAGCCGCTTCCATCGGTCTGAGGGCGATCAGCAAGCCTACCTACTACTTTTTCTTCAGCACAAACCGGCCTGGCAGGTTCCAGATGTGGCGGGCATCCGGCCCGTACTTGTAATTTGAGAATTTGATAATCTTCCCATCTTCCTCTGGCACGAATAGCCCCGATGGTCCCATCGTGCCTGGGATGAGCATCCCCGAGCGCAGCTCGTAGACCTTGCGTGGTGTCACGAAGGATCTGTTCAGACCGTCGAAGCTTGGGCCGTTGTATACGATGAAGGGAACCTTGGGGTTTTCTGACTCAATTTTCATCGTTTGGTGGAACTCGCCATCAGCGTCCAGCGTTCCGATTATGATTCCATTGTCTCTGCTTATGCCCACTAACCGCTTAGTGTCAGGAACGAACACATACTCCCCCTTCGGCTCTTCGGCAATCGCCCCAGTGGCGAAGAAGAGCGCGGCCAACACCAGGAATCTCGTCATCGCTCACTCCTCACAGTCACGGATGATGCCAAGAGGCGAATCCAGCCTGTCGCTGCAAGACTTTATCTTACCAGGGCACCCCCGACTGTGTTCAGGTCGGAATGGCGGATTCCGGGAAGCCGGTCTCGTTTGAGCGATCAGGGTCACCCGCTTGCCAGCAAACCCACCTTTTTGATAGACGGGGGTGCTATGTCACCTCTTCCCAATGGGTCGCCTGAACAGCGGTGGGTCCACCCGTCACCAGACCCGAATCGCCCCAGACGGAAGACGAGTTGCCGATAGAGACCCCACTTGCCGGATTGATCACTGTCACCCCTTGATTCTGAACCCAGGTCGTAGCATAGAAATTGACACTCCAGTCCAAACAGGCAATTGGGTAAATTGAATTATCCGCATACTTCACGACAAGGTATGTACTATAGGACTCCCCGAGATCGATCGTCGATACGGTGGCACTGACGGCTGGGTTTTTCGCTTGGAGTTGTGGTGAATCGGCTGTGATATAGAGGTTGCCCGCGCCAACCGAGGGCATGTAAGGATTGCCGGGTGCGTTGCCCTGGGGGGTGTCGAGAAATGGGAAATTGAGGCCGTCGTTTGGGATCAGGTCGTAAATGGTCGCTCCATCATTCAGCCACACCCCGCCGTCCCCGGTACCACCGTTCGCACCGTTCGTGTCGCCGGTGGCGTTCTGGATGAAGTTCATAAACTCACAGGAAGAGGTCTGCACGTTGGCCTTGAGCGTAATTCCGCTCACCTGCCCAACTGCACCCGCTGGGTTCTGCGCCTGGATACCCTCTAGTCCGTTGATACCGTTAATGAAGGTTACGTTGGGGTTGGGAGTTGTGCCAACATAACTGAGAAGAATGGGGGTGACAAGAACTTGAATCTGTTTCGTGATTGTGTCTCCTCCCGGGGGAGTATACTGCAGATTAATGTAGGCGTAATCAGCCGTCGTACTCGATTGGTGCGTTCCCTCAACGTAGAACGTAACGGTATTGTTCGCGGGTGAGATTCCGCCGACTGTGAACTCGCCGGACTTCTGTTGGTCTTTCCAAAGGGAGATGGTGGCCTCTCCTGGGCAGTACGTGCTAACCCAGAGGAGTGCGACCGCAGGATTGTTGACCGTCACGCTGACGGGGATGAGTTGTGGATCGGCGAATGCCGTAGGGGTTGTGATATCGTAATCCCTCACGGTGGGAATGCCCGGTTGCCCCGCTACCCAGGGTGACCCGTTGTCGTCGTTCGCGTTTACTGGAATGGTCAGTGGTGCAGGCACCGTAATGCTTGGCGGTGGGGTGATCCCGACGTTCACTCCACCGTCTCCACCGCCACCCACCTCGTCCATCGGAGTCACTCCATGTGACTGCGATGCTGAGCTACCCGATTGACTTTGGGTGCCCTGAACCGGGGTGATTGCCCCGGAACTCGCTGTCAGTGAGGAGATCGTGGACGAGGCCAGCGCGCCGGAAGCGGGGCTCGAACCCCCTGACGCCGCGCTGGATGCCCCACCTCCTCCTGCGGAACTTTCGCCACCTCCGGGGGAACCACCACCGCCTCCCTGCGGCCCGAACCTCGACCCGAAAGACACCGGATCGGGGGTCGTGGAACCCGGAGCGGTGTTGGTGGTGAGGGCCGTCACCGGGATCAGGAACGGATCGTCCAGCCCACCCGCCAGACCCGGCTGAGGGAGCGCTGCCACTCCCGTGAAATTCCCCAGCCCCGATCCACTCGATGTTGTCGTAGTCGTTTTCGCAGTCGTGGACTCCGCAGCCAGCAGGGGCCAGGCCATCACCTGGTTCGCACCCCTGACTCCGAAGCGGGTCGATTCCTGGGTGTTTGTCTCACCAGTCGATCTGTCGGTCGTTCCGCTCGTGTTGCTCACGATCCCGGTCACCGCCTGGAGTGGGTCCGGCAGAATGCCCCCATTTGTTACGCCGGCCAGAACCCCGAGCATGTTTCCCGGTTGATCGCGGCTTTCGCACGGATTCAGTTGCAGGATCACCGGGCTCTTCGGTCTCGTCGTTCGACCCGGCCGACGGGCGGTTTGGGCGCAAGTCGACAGAGGGGCACGAAAGAACCAACGACGGAGCCCGTACATGGTGAGTCCTCGCGTGTGAGAAGGTAACACGTTACGAAACCGAATGCGCCAACGGCAAATGGTCGCCGTTAGCGTTCGATTTTTGACGAACGGCTTCGTGAAAATGATCAAAATCCGCACGATCGACATCACTGTAAACATCGCCAGAAATCGGGTCAAGAGAATTCACAACATTTTCGGAGTGCTCCTCAAGGTCGCCTCCTATTGGTCAAAACGCGGATGGCAAAGACGTGCTTGAGATCGATTGGTCAAGCAGCAGAAATCCAAGACAAACCCGGATACCAGGCTTGCCACCAGCGACCGTCAGGCTGATTTAGACGGCCATCATCCAGAACGTGTCCTTCGCGACCGATCTTTCTCGCAGTCGAGTGCCCCGTCTGATCCAGGAACTCGCTGAGGCTGTCCGATTCCAGGAGCAATCATCGGTCTAACGGGAGGGCGAGGTTCCTGCCGAGCGTGAGCGTCGTGCAGCTCGGCAGGAGCCTTGCCCTGCCATATATATACGTATAATCGTCTTTTCGTAGATGCGACAGCCGTAGCGGGTTTCTGTATCGGGCCAAAAGACGGCTGGTCTCTTTGTGC
Organism: Gemmataceae bacterium; assembly: GCA_003136315.1. GTDB lineage: Bacteria > Planctomycetota > Planctomycetia > Gemmatales > Gemmataceae > Urbifossiella. Next base: position 24,205 of record PLDW01000211.1, read on the forward strand.
GGGCCACCAACCACGAACGATCTGGGGTGGTGGGTGGGGACGAGCGGTCGCCGTTTTCCGTTGGAGTGAGTGTCGCCCGCAACCCGCAACTGTCTCGGAAGGGCCGAACTCGCTGGGGTGCAAATGCCCCGAACGACCCCAAAAGGGGGCCGGAGGGAGACCCCGATCTCCTTTCGATCCGGCTGCAATTGTGGGCAGCACAGGCAAATTGGAGCACCTCCGACGGTCGGATTGGGGAAATCGGGCTGGAAATCCGCAACGTCGGGGGTATAATCCCATTGACGTTCCGCGTGAATGACTTAAACTCTGGTTGGGTTTGTTGACCGCACTTTCCCGCGCTGTCCGGCTCTCGCACCACAATTATGTAGCCTGCTGCGCCTCTCGACTTTACCCCCACGACGTTGCACCAGTGTCGTCCCCCACTTACTGTTATGCCAAGAGGGGGCGGATCGGTCGGCTCAACCGGGGGGAGTCCACGCGGACCACGACCGAATGTGCGTAAACGGGGGGGAACGGTTTCCCCCCGCACCCTGTTCCCGGGGCGAACAGCCAGCCCCGTCTGACCGGAGGCGATTTGTCGCCCCGCGTCCAGTTCCTACCCCAGTTCGAGGATCCTGTTATGCCCGACGCCAAGGGCGTCGAAGGGTCGCCGCTGTCGCGGCCCTCTTCCCTGCGTGCCGCCGCCGCCCGGCGGCCCCTGCGCAAACCTGGCGAGTCCGGTCCGATGACCGGTCCCACATCCCCCGCCGGCTTTGCCCCAACCCCTGCTGCCCCACCTGAGCGGCCAGTCCCGGTCGAACGGCCTGTTCCGGTCGAACGGGTTGCTCCCGTCGAGCGGGCTGTTCCGGTCGAACGGGTCGAACGGGTCGAACGGGTTGCCCCAATCGAACGGCCGGTCCGCTCGACTGCCGGTTGCCGGCTCGACGATCTGTACCGGATGCCGATGCCCAAGCTCTTTGCGCTCGCGGAGAAGGAGGGGATTCACGAGCACACCGGGATGAACCGGGCTCAACTGATCGTCGGCATCGTCCGTCGGCAGATCGAGCGCGGCGAGGTGGTCCGTGGTGCGGGAACCCTTGAGGTTCTGCCCGACGGGTACGGGTTCCTCCGCAGCCAGGCACACAACTACCTGGCCAGCCCGGAAGACATCTACGTCAGCCCCTCCCAGATCCGCCGGATGAGCCTGCGGACCGGGTTGGTCGTCGAGGGGCCGATCCGGCTGCCCATCGAGAACCAGGACAACTTCGCCCTGATGCAGATCGAACTCGTCAACGGGAAGGCCCCGGACGAGGGAACAGCCGTGACCAGTTTCGAGGATCTCACTCCGCTCCACCCCAACAAGCGGCTGGGCCTCGAAACGGCCCCGGACGAGTTGTCCATGCGGATCGTCGACATGGTCACACCGGTCGGGAAGGGTCAGCGTGGGCTGATCGTCGCTCCGCCCCGGACCGGGAAAACGATCCTGCTCTCGAAGATGGCGAACGCGATCATCCAGAACCACCCCGAAGCCTACGTCTTCGTCCTCCTGGTCGACGAGCGACCCGAGGAAGTGACCGAAATGCAGCGGCTGGTGAACAGTCCGAATGCCGAGGTCGTGGCGAGCACTTTCGATGAGCCCCCGGAGGAGCACATTCACGTCGCCGAGATCGTTCTGGAGAAGGCCAAACGCATGGTCGAAGGGAAGCGAGATGTGGTGATTCTGCTCGACTCGATCACCCGCCTGGCCCGTGCCCACAACACCGAGGCACCGGGTGGTGGCAAGCTCCTCTCCGGCGGTCTGGACAGCAACGCCATGCAGAAGCCGAAGCGGTTTTTCGGAGCCGCCCGGAACGTCGAGGAGGGCGGCAGCCTGACCATCCTGGCAACCGCCCTGATCGACACCGGGAGCCGGATGGACGAGGTCATTTTCGAGGAGTTCAAAGGAACCGGGAACAGCGAACTCCATCTCGACCGGCGGCTCGTTGAGAAGCGGGTTTACCCGGCCATTGATGTGAATCGCAGCGGCACCCGGAAGGAAGAACTCCTCCTCCATCCGGAGGAGCACGAGCGCATCCGGATGCTCCGCCGAGTTCTCGCCGACATGCACCCGGTTGAAGCGATGGAGTTACTCGTCAACCGGTCGAAGAAGACCAAGAGCAACGCCGAATTCCTGATGGGGATGAACCTCGGCTAATGCGAGCGGCGACCGTTGGTGTCGCTGCGCTCAACCACCGGCTCATCGCTGCGACCCCTGCCGGGGTCGATCCCTCTTTGCATCATCGTCAACGGCCCCACGAACACACCCGCCCGCGGCTCGCCGCGGGCGGGTGTGTTCGTCTTTCAGTAAACCGGTCACGGGCAGAGCACCGGTTTGTCCTCAACCGACGAAGATTCCATCCGTCAGCACACCTCCACCGAACGGACTGAGGAGTTGGCCGCCGGTCGGCTCGCTTGTGCTCCCGCTGGTGAACCCGGTGCCCGGATAGATTTTGGCCACCCCGGCCATGTTCCGCCCAGCGCCGACAGCCACGTTCACCTGATCCTTGTACCCCGAGTCCGCCACCGCCACCCGCATCCCCGACCCGTCCGGCCCCAACCCGGTCGGGACGAACAGGGCGACCGGGTTGTCGATCGCTGCGACCGCCCCATCGTTGACGATCTGCTCCCCGCTGAGCACTTCGACCTCGGCCGGCCCCCCGGCTCCCGGCCCCAAGATCAAGTCCTGCTGGCCATTCCCGAGGACATCGCCGATCGCGAGATACGCCCCGTCACGCAAGGTCGAGTTGAAGGCAAAGAAGTCGCCGATCAGGTCGTCCGACGCGGTGAACCCGCTGGTCGTGAGGACCTTGTTCCCGTTGATCACCAGGACCGCCGGCCCACCACCGTAGCCGGCCGCGATCGCCAGGTCGGGAACTCCGTCTCCGTTCAGGTCTCCGACCGCCGTGCGGGCGCCTCCACGGAAATCCGGGTTCACGGACAGGAAGTTGTTGATCCGCGTCAGCCCACTCCCTGGGTTCACCTCCTGCGTATTGACCCCGATGGCGGTGTAGGGCTGGGCCGCGGCCGCTGGTGCCCCGTCCATGTCGTAGATGGCGACACGAGGGCCACCCGATTGATCCGGGGAGACAACAATCTGGTCCCGACCGTTGTTCATGAAGTCTCCGGCCGAGACGAACCCACCGGCGGTGAACAGGTCCGTCTGGGCCAGAGGGGGAGCAGGCAGGAACGGGTCGAACGGGGCGACCAGCACAGGATTTCCAGGTGCTCCACTGAGGACCGTGACCTCGAATGGGGTTCCCGGTCCGGTCGCGAAGATGTAGTCCGCGGTGCCGTCCCCGTTCACGTCGCCCACCGCCGTGCGAACATCGGTTGGGATGTTTCCGAACGGTTGGAGGGTTTCCAGGAGCGTGTAAGTCCCACCCGACTCCGTGTAGACCTCGACCGTACCATTCGGGTTCCCTCCGACCAGGATCGGCTGAGGAGGGAGATTCGTCGTTGCGGCGTTGACTGTGACGCTCTGTGTACCCTGGCTGCCACCGATGCCAGTCGCACCGCTGTAGACCGCCGTGATGGTATCCGTGCCAACGGGCAGGGACGTGTCGGCGGCCGAGGTCGCCACGCCACCCGAGACACTCACCGCCGAACCGATCGGGTTGGTCAAGCCGGGACCGGCGTAGAAGGTCACGGTCCCCACGCTGGGGTCGCCACTGATCGTCGCCGTGAAGGTGATCGATGTGCCCGAAGTGATCGGGCTGGAGGGCGTCGAGGTCACTGTGGTCACCGTGGTCACCGTGGCGTTGTTCACTGTGACGCTCTCCGTGCCCTGGCTACCGCCGAAGCCAGTCGCGCCGCTGTAAACTGCCGTGATGGTATCCGTCCCCACGGGCAGGGTCGTGTCGGCCGCCGAGGTCGCCGTGCCATTCGAGACGCTGACTGTCGAGCCGATCGGGTTGGTCAACCCGGGGCCGGCAAAGAAGGTCACCGTGCCCACACTGGGGCTGCCACTGATCGTCGCCGTGAAGGTGATCGATGTGCCCGACGTGATCGGGCTGGTCGGCGTCGAACTCACTGTGGTCGTTGTGGGCGATGTCCCAACGTTGACTGTGACAGTCTCGGTCCCCTGGCTGCCACCGAAGCCAGTCCCGCCGCTGTACACCGCTGTGATGGTGTCGATACCGATCGGCAGAGTTGTGCCGGCCGCTGTGGTCGCAATACCACTCGACACGTTGACCGCCGGGCCGATCGGGTTGGTCAAGCCAGGCCCAGCGTAGAAGGTCACGGTCCCCACACTCGGGTCGCCACTGATCGTCGCCTTAAAATTGATCAAGGTGCCCGATGTGACCGGGCTTGCTGGTGTCGAAGTCAGCGTGGTCGTCGTGGCGGCGTTGACTGTCACGCTCTGCGTCCCCTGACTGCCCGCGAAGTCCGTCCCGCCGCTGTATACCACCGTGATGGTATCCGTACCCACGGGCAGAGTCGTGTCTGCCGTCGAGGTCGCCGTGCCACCCGAGACGTTGACCGGCGAGCCGATCGGGTTGGTCAAGCCAGGNNGGGTTGGTCAAGCCAGGCCCGGCGTAGAAGGTTACGGTGCCCACGCTGGGGCTGCCACTGATTGTCGCCGTGAAGGTGATCGATGTCCCCGACGTGATCGGGCTGGAGGGCGTCGAGGCGACCGTGGTCGTCGTTGAGTTGTTGACTGTGACACTCTGCGTCCCCTGGCTGCCACCAAAGCCAGTCCCGCCAGTGTACACGGCTGTGATGGTATCCGTCCCAACGGGCAGGGTCGTGTCGGCCGCTGAGGTCGCCGTNNATCGTTGCCGTGAAGGTGATCGACGTGCCCGACGTGATCGGACTGGTGGGCGTCGAGGTCACCGTGGTCGTCGTGGCGGCGTTGACTGTGACGTTCTCCGTCCCCTGGCTGCCCGCGAAGTTCGTCCCGCCGCTGTACACCGCTGTGATGGTGTCGACACCGAGCGGCAGAGTGGTGTCGG
>PLDW01000211.1:29215-29559 GCA_003136315.1 Gemmataceae bacterium
GTGATGGTATCCGTACCCACGGGTAGGGTTGTGTCGGCCGATGAGGTCGCCGTGCCGCTTGATACGCTGACCGGGGAGCCGATCGGGTTGGTCAAGCCAGGGCCGGCATAGAAGGTGACGGTCCCCACGCTGGGGCTGCCACTGATCGTCGCCGTGAAGTTGATCGATGTCCCCGAAATGATCGGGCTTGCTGGTGTCGAGGTCACCGTGGTCGTCGTGGCAGAGTTGACTGTGACGTTCTCCGTTCCCTGGCTACCAGCGAAGTCCGTCCCGCCGCTGTACACCGCTGTGATGGTGTCGATACCGAGCGGCAGAGTGGTGTCGGCCGCTGAGGTCGCCGTGCC
>PLDW01000168.1 GCA_003136315.1 Gemmataceae bacterium
GTCGGGTCTCACAAAGCCTTGACTCGACCTACAAAAATTGACCCGGATGGGTCGGTGACTCCATACTCGGATAGCCCGTCACGGGCCTTCCCCGGGTTGGCCCGGTTCGGGGTAGGCGAGCTGGACCGCCCAGAGCGCGTCGGCCGGGGGGAGAGGTGGTTCCGGGTCGCCCGCGTAGATGAAGAGCGCATACCCGGCGGAATCGTAGAGGCGGTGCAGGATGGTTTGCAGGTCCAGGGTGGGTTCGGGCTCTCCGGGGCGAAGCGGGACCGGGATCGGTGGGAGGGCGTCGCGGAGCCGGATCGGCCACAGGTCGGCCCACGGATCGTCCTGCCTTCGGGCCGTCGCCCGGCTGACGATCACGTAGTAGTCGCACGCCGGGAGCCTGGCCCACGGCATCCGCGGCCCACCCCGGAGCAAATCGATTTCGACAAAGTTCGTTCGGCTTGCAAGAACCCGATTGACATTGGCCAGGTATTGATCCCGGTTCGATCCGTTTGCCTTGTTGGCCGGGCTGAGCAACTCCAGGATCGTCACCACCTCGTGTCCGAGGCGGTCGCGTATTTCCAGGTAAGGGAGTTGTTCCTCCTCGACCACCACGGGCATGCCGACCGTGGCCGGGGCCGCAACAACCGCAGTCCCGCCGGGCGCGGCGTGGTCCACTCCCCGGTGGACCGACAGGTCCGGCCGGCCCAGCGGGAACCGCCCGCTCGCGGCCGGTTCGTGGATAAAGACATTCTCCTCGATCTTGACGTAGTAGCGCGGATGCACCTGGGCGCCGAGCACCTCGGCGGCGGCAGGGATGAATCGGCTGTGAAAGTCCCGCCACGCGCCAGGCTGTTCGAGGTACGGGTTCATCCCGGGAAACGGCGATGGCATCGGCGACCCTCCGCGGCAAGACTCACACCCGCCATTCTACCCGTAGGTCACAAGGATTCCTCTGGACCCTATCCGGTTCACCCCAACTCGTTCTTCTTCAATTCGCCGCTGACGATTGTGGCGACGGCCCGGCCGGTGACCTCCCAGCCGTGGAACGGAGTGTTGCGACTCTTCGACTTGAATCGCTTCGCATCCACCGTCCACTTCCGTTTCGGATCGATCACCGTCACGTCGGCCGGGCGACCGGGTTTGAGCGTGCCCCGGTTGATCCCCAGCACTTCCGCCGGGTTCACAGTCATCTTTGCCAGCATCTGCGGCCAGGTGAGATGCCCCGGCTCGATCAGGTGGGTCACGCACAGCGGCAGGAATGTCTCCAGACCGAGAATCCCGTTTGGGGCCTGGTCCAACTCCCGCAGCTTTTTCTCCGGAGCGTGCGGAGCGTGGTCGGTGGCCAGCACCGCGAGCGTCCCGTCCTTGAGCCCGGCCAGGATCGCATCCGCGTCTGCCCGGGTTCGTAGCGGCGGGGACATCTTGAAATTGCTGTCGAAGGTCCGGAGCGACTCGTCGGTCAGGAGGAAGTGATGCGGGCAGGCTTCGCCACTGACCCGGACACCCCTGGCAATCCCCTGGCGGATCAGATCTACCCCGTCGGCCGTCGAGACGTGCAGGATATGGACCCGCCCACCGGTGAGTTTGGCCAGCAGGATATCCCTGGCGATCATGATGTCCTCGGCCACTCCGGGCATCCCGCGGAGCCCGAGGTGGGTGCTCACCGCTCCCTCGTTCATCACTCCGCCCTGGGTGAGTTCGAGGATCTCCGCGTGGACCAGCACCGTTCGGTTGAGCATCTTGCAGTATTCGAGCGCTCGCCGCATGATCTCGGCGGAGTAGACGGGAGCCCCATCATCCGTGAACGCAACCGCCCCCCCCTCGACCAGCCCGCCGAGTTCGGCCAGTTCCTTCCCGTCGCGGCTCTTGGTCACCGCTCCGATGGGGAAGACGTTGCAGTTCCCGGCCCGGCGGGCCTGAAGGATGACGAACTCGGCCGCCGCTCGACTATCCAGTGCCGGCTCGGTGTTCGGCATGCACGCGACCGATGTCACCCCCCCCGCGATGGCTGCGGCCGTTCCGGTCTCGATGGTTTCGTCCTCTTCCCGCCCTGGTTCACGCAGGTGGACGTGCATATCGATCAGCCCCGGAGAGACGATCATCGCCGTGCAGTCGATCACGCGATCCGCAGTCTGGCCCGGCTGCTGCCCATCGCCGAGGACTGTGCCGTCCTTGATCCAGAGGTCGGTGACCCGATCCAGAGAGCGAGACGGGTCGATCACCCGGCCGTTGCGAAGGAGGAGAGTGGGCATGGTGGAACTCGGACGGGTGAAAGAGTTGACTCGTGCGGAAAATCGCTGGGACAGGCATTCGTTGCCTGCCCCAGCAGAAATCGTCTTCCCAGCCGTGACTACTGGCGGACCCGGATCCGGCCGAACAGCCCGCGACGAACCGTTTGGGTGGTTGTCTCGACCATCACGGGGGAACCCGCGACCACGACTTGGGAGCCGTCTGTCATCACGCCGGAGGCCGGCACCACGCCGGACATCGGAGGCACCAGCAATGCCCCGCTGGGGAGGGGTGTGGTGGTCGGCATCTGGCTTGGGATCGGGACCGTCGTCGGTACCGGGGCAGGGGCAGTCACCGGGCCAGCCGTTGGTGGCAAGGGCGTGGAAACCGTGGTGGTCGTGACCCCGCGGTAGCGGATCCGGCCGAATAACCCGCGGCGGACGGGGGCGGGTGCGACGGTCACTGTGCCGGTGGTGACGGCCGGGGCGATGGTGGTCGGGGTCGCGACGACGACCGGCGGCGAGGTCGGAGTGGGGTCGTCGGCAGACACTGGCGAGGTGTTGGACAGAACCGCGGCAAGGCCGACGGCAAGGACGAAACTGAACCGCTTCATGATGCTCCCTCCTGAAACATCCCAGCCCCGGACCGACCTTCGGCCGCGAGCGCCGGGCGTGGACAGTATAACGGCCCGGTAGACGCTCGGACACCGGGTAGGAGCGAGGACAAATCCTGAGCAATCGGACTGACTGGGCCACTGATCGTGAACCTCCGGCCGCACCAGGCGATCCGGCGGATGTTCATTCCAAAGCCGGGCCGCCACGAGCAGCGTCCCTGGCGGAGCAGTCACTGGCAAAAGTGCATCAGGGGTGCGCAGAAGAGGACTTGGTGTTGCATCCGACCACGATCAAAATCGCCGATGTGCAGAAGAAAGGATTTGACTTTCCAGGCAATCACTCCGTGACCCCACGCGGGGCACACTGCCGCCCTGGCCTCGGGAGAAGAGCCCGGGCAAGTTCAAGGAAACCGTTCGCACCAAGCCGAGGCCGGCAGACGGATGCAAACCGAAGTCCAATCGCGACCACCGCTCTCCGACTCGACCCGGCCATTCGGAACGGAATCGCGACTTCCGAAGTCCTTGGCGAGTCATTCGGGTGAGTCGGCTGCGATCTCGACTTGAACATGGCCAAGCCGAATCCCCTGATGTCGTAACCCTTGGGATGCCCCTGCCTTGGCCCACACCAAGGCAACGCCCGGGGAGCGAGCCGGGCGTATTGCATTCGTCACTTCTTCCCCTTGGCTTTCCCTTTCCCGCTTTTTCCACCAGGCCCCTTGGCTTTTTTCACCGCCGGTGCTGGGGCGGCAACGGCTTCGGCCTCGGCCACTGGGGTCGGCAGATCCGGGGCCACTGGAGTTTCGGCAATGGAGTGAGTGGACTTGCGGCGGTTGATCCGCCACTTCTGCCCCTTAAATCGCTTCCGAGCCATTCTCCGGGCATCCGCGGTACAGTCCGCCTCGATCACACCGGCCGACTCCCAGGTGCCCCGGGTCTGGCCAGACTCGGTCTGGTATTCGCCTTTGCGGAGTTCGATTGCGTATCGCATCGGTCAATGTCTCCTTGGGGTCATGGATGGTTGCTAGATAATGTAGTCTCAGATTCGGTTGCCTGGACTGACTTTTTCCCCGTCCCCTTGTCTGCCCCGCCCTTGCGGCCCCTACAAGCCATTCTTTCCTGTGGGCGATGGGGTCCGTTCTGCCTCCGCTCAAGTGTACCACAAGGCCCTTCACCCCCGAAATCCGATCGATTTGCCTGGAAACCAGCAGGAAAAGCGTCCGAAAGCCGAGGCTTGCAACACGGGGATATTCCCAGTGGTTGTACAGACATACTCAATGTCGATCCTCGAATTTGATTGCCAGCAAGGGAAATTCGTGGTTTCCCGCGGTTCACCATCAAACTGGACGGATGGTGTTGGGTGTGTCGGTCGCAGGGGCTGTCAACGGCGCGGTGAGCGGTGAGTGACAGTCACACCCAGCTTGCAGGTCGGTGACACGACGGAACGACAGAGGCCAATGTGAGTTGGCACGAGCGGGGAGTGCAGCGGGGGATATGAGGGCGACGCTCGCCCCGGTGGGTGTGTCAGCGAGTTCGTCCCCGATGGGACACGGAATGTGTTTCCGATAGATCATTCTGGGGCCTGGTGAGAGCCGTGGCGGTCGATCAACTCGGCCGAGAGGTCGACTCGGGAGGACGGGATGTTATCTGCCCTCATGAATTCCAGTTCGTACCGGCCTGACCGTCGACGCTTTCTCGGTGCCATTCTCGCAGGGGGATTTGCTGCACCCGCAGTTTCCTCAGCCCACTACCCGCTTGATCCGAAGGGCGACGGATTCGACCTCAACGAGGCGACGATCACAGATCTCCAAGACCGAATGAAAGCGGGGACGGCGACCGCCCGCACTCTCACGGAGAAGTACCTCGCACGGATCGAGGCCATCGATCGGAATGGGCCGACCCTCCGGAGTGTGATCGAACGCAACCCGGATACCCTGGCCCTGGCCGACTTGCTCGACAAGGAGCGGAAGGAGAAAGGCCCTCGCGGCCCGCTCCACGGCATCCCGGTGTTGGTCAAGGACAACATCGACACGGCCGATAAGATGGCGACAACCGCCGGGTCACTCGCCCTGGTCGGGGCCAGGCCGACGAAGGATGCAGCGATCGTCGCCCGGTTACGCCAGGCCGGGGCGGTGATCCTCGGCAAGACGAATCTGAGCGAGTGGGCCAATGCCCGCTGCTCGTACTCGACGAGCGGGTGGAGTGGGCGGGGAGGGCTCACGAAAAACCCCTACGCCCTCGACCGCAACCCATGCGGGTCGAGTTCTGGTTCCGGAGTGGCAGTCGCAGCGAATCTCTGTGCGATCGCCATCGGCACCGAAACGGACGGCTCAATCACTGCCCCGGCCAGCGTCAACGGGATTGTCGGTGTCAAACCGACGGTCGGATTGGTGAGCCGTTCGGGGATCATCCCAATCTCCCATTCCCAGGACACCGCCGGGCCGATGGCCCGGACTGTCAGGGACGCTGCAATCTTGTTGTCGATCCTCGCAGGTATCGACCCAGCCGACCCGGCAACGGCTGATGCCGAAGGCCACATCTCGCCCGACTACACCCAGTTCCTCGACGCCCATGGGTTGATAGCGGCGAGAATCGGCGTCGCCAGGAACTTCTTTGGGTTTCACGATGGGATGGACAAGCTCGCGAACGCTGCACTAGGGGTACTCACGAAACTCGGGGCCACCCTCATCGACACGACCGACCTGCCCAAGCCGGACGCATTCTCGGCCGCCGAAACGACCGTTTTCCACTACGAAATGAAGGCGGGATTGAACGCCTATCTTTCCCGCCTCGCGCCAGGGGCCAAAGTCAAAACACTCAAGGATGTGATCGCTTTCAATGAGAAGAATTCGGATCAAGAGATGCCGTATTTCGGGCAGGATTCGCTCGTGAAGATGGAGGCGAAGGGGCCTTTGACGAGCTACGAATATCAGGAGGCCCTGGCGAAATGCCGACGGCTTGCACGCACGGAAGGACTTGATGCGGTGCTGGTGAAGCACAAACTCGATGCAGTCGTCGCCGCCACGATGGGGCCTGCCTGCCAGACCGATCTGGTGCTCGGCGACCGGTGGCTCGGCGGGGATCTGATCTCCTTGGCGGCCGTGGCCGGATACCCGCATATCACTGTCCCGATGGGCTTCCTGTTCGGCCTCCCGGTCGGGCTGTCGTTCGTCGGTCGAGCCTGGAGCGAACCGACCTTGTTTTCGCTTGCCTACGCCTTCGAGCAGGCGACCCGGGCACGCAAACCACCGCGATTTCTCCCGACAGTTAACCTGCAATAGACTTCGCACTCAACGGGATTTGTCATGTGGACACGTCTTGCCCTTGTGGTCAGCCTGGTGCTCGCGGTTGCCCTGCCATCCGCCGCCCAGCCATTCGACCCGGCTCTGTACGCTCCCCTGAAGTGGCGGTGTATCGGCCCGTACCGCGGCGGGCGGACAGTCGGGGCGACCGGGGTGCCCGGGAAGCCGAACCTGTTCTACATCGGGGTCAATAACGGTGGAGTCTGGAAGACGACTGACGCCGGGCGGGTGTGGGTGCCGATCTTCGACGACCAGCCGACGGGTTCGATCGGGGCACTCGCCGTGGCACCCTCGAACCCGAACGTGATATACGTTGGGTCGGGGGAGGGCTTACAGCGGCCCGACCTGTCGACGGGGGATGGGGTCTACGTTTCCCGGGATGGTGGGAAGAGCTGGACGAATACCGGCCTCCGCGACGGCCAGCAGATCTCGGCCGTGATCGTCGACCCGAAGGACGAAAACCGGGCCTTCGTTGCCGTCCTCGGACACCCCTACGGGGCGAACGCGGAGCGGGGGGTGTTCCGCACGGTCGACGGGGGCCGGACCTGGGTGAAGGTGCTGTACAAGGATGAGAACACCGGGGCGGTGGCGCTCGCCTTCAACCCGAGCGATGCGAATACCGTGTACGCCGTGCTGTGGGCGGCGCGACAAGGGCCGTGGGAGAACGGGGCCTGGCAAGGGCCGGGCAGCGGGCTGTTCCGATCCACCGATGGGGGTACGACCTGGAAGCCGCTGACAAAGGGATTACCGACCACGGCCGAGGGGCTCGGACGGATCGGCCTGGACGTTTCCCGGAGTGATCCGAAGCGACTCTTCGCCGTCGTGGACTGCCCACGGCTCGGCGGGCTGTACCGGTCCGACGACGCTGGTGACACCTGGCAGCGGATCAACGAGGATCGCCGCCTCTGGGGCCGGGGTAGCGACTTCGCCGAGGTGAAGATCGACACGAAGAACAAGGATATCCTCTACGTTGCGAACGTGGGCCTGTACAAATCGACTGACGGAGGGAGATCGTTCACCTGCTTCAAGGGTGCCCCCGGCGGCGACGACTACCACACCGTCTGGATTAGCCCGGATGATTCCAACGTGCTTCTCGTCGCCGCTGATCAGGGGGCCATCGTCACGGTCAACGGCGGGGAGACCTGGAGTTCATGGTACAACCAGCCGACGGCCCAGTTCTACCACGTGATTACAGACAATCAGTTCCCGTATTGGGTCTACGGCGGCCAACAAGAAAGCGGTTCGGCCGGGGTCGCCAGCCGCGGGAACGATGGCCAAATCACCGCCCGCGACTGGCACACGGTCGGGGTCGAGGAGTACGGCTACGTGGCCCCGGACCCCCTGAACCCCGATATCATCTTCGGCGGCAAGGTGCAGAAATACGACCGGCGGACTGGCCAGGTCCAGGATGTCGCCCCCGAGGCCGCCCGCGGCGGAGCGTACCGGTTCCTCCGTACTGCCCCGCTGGTCTTCTCGACCGTGGACAAGAAAGCCCTGTACCTCGGTGCTAATGTATTGTTCAAGACAACGACCGGTGGGCACAGTTGGGACATCATCAGCCCGGACCTCTCCCGGCCTGCGCCGGAAGTTCCGCAAAGCATCGGTGTCTACCGGACTCCGGCGATGACCAAGCAACCCCGTCGAGGGGTCATCTACGCGGTGGCCCCATCGTACACGAACAAGAGTACGATCTGGGCGGGGACCGACGACGGGCTGATCCACGTGACACGCGACGATGGGAAGACCTGGGCGGAGGTGACCCCTCCCGGGCTGACCGCGTGGAGCAAGGTATCGGTGATTGATGCCGGGCGGTTCGACGACGCCACCGCGTACGCTGCCATCAACCGAATACGACTCGACGATCACAAACCGTACATTTACCGGACACACGACGGCGGAAAGACGTGGAAACAAATCGTCCGCGGCTTGCCAGACAACGCCTCTGTGAACACCGTTCGCGAAGATCCTGTCCGGAAGGGCCTCCTCTTCGCCGGAACGGAGCGGGCGGTATTCGTATCGTTCAACGACGGCGACGATTGGCAGCCGTTGCGACAAAATATGCCAGCCACATCGATCCGCGATCTGGTGATCCACGACACCGATGTGGTTGTGGGCACGCACGGTCGGTCGTTCTGGATACTCGATAATATCTCACCGCTCCGACAACTCACGGCCGCCACTGTTGCGTCGGACGTGGTTCTGTTCGCTCCCGCACCGGCATTTCAGGTGAAGCGCAATGTCGCCACCGACACCCCCCTGCCACCAGACGAACCGACCTCCCCGAATCCCCCGGATGGGGCGGTGATCGACTACCATTTGAAAGTCGCTGCCACTGGCCCCGTGATGCTCGAAATCCTCGATCCGAAGCGTCAGCTTGTCCGCCGGTTCGCATCGAACGATCCCATCGTGCCCGTTGACCCCAAGACGCTGGAAATCGATCCCCGCTGGATTCGCCCAGCGCGGTCGCTGCCCGTTGGTGCGGGATCGCACCGGTTCGTGTGGGATCTGCACTACCCGCCCACGGAGGGGGCCAGGCGGGAGGGTTACCCGATCTCGGCCATTTACGGGGACACTCCACCCGGCTCGAATGGCCCGGCCGTGCTGCCGGGAACGTACACGGTCCGGCTCATTGTGGGTGGGAAAGCGTTCGAGCAACCGCTGGTGATCAAAATGGATCCGCGGATCACGACACCGGTCGAGGGACTCGAACAGCGGTTCACGCTCTCGATGCAATGCTACGAGGGCATGAAGGAGATACGGACCACGCTCACCCGGATTCGTGCGGTCCGAAAGCAGTTGGACGATGTCCGCGCGAAAGCCGGGGCTCTCTTGGCGACGATCGATGCGGCCGATGCCAAGATCGCAGCGATCGAAGGGGCGGGGGCGGGAGGACGACGCGGTGGTGCCCCCCAGCAGCGGGAGGCGAGCCTGGGCCGGGTTGCCGGCGAATTGGGTCGATTGCTCGGCCTATTGCAGGGGGCCGATGCCACCCCGACCACCCAGGCCGCGACAGCGGTCACCACAGCCCGGAAAGAATTGGGCGACCTCTTGTCAAGATGGACTGTCATCTGCGAGAAAGATTTAGCTGATCTCAATGCGAAGCTCAAGGCGGCAGACCTGCCCGTGATCGACCCCACCGGAAAATGACGGTTCCTCTTGGGTGACTGGCAGAAGGAAATCGACCACCGTCATGGGCAGGAGTTGGTAGGGATTGGTGCCTCGAATGGGGATCTGGAAAATCGCCCACGGTGGAGCCGGGCTGCCGGCGAAACCCTGGGAAGCGGGGAGATTTTCTCTCAGGCAGACGCGAGGAAATGACCGACCACGATCATGGGGGGTGCCACGGGCGGCTTGCCCGCCCGTGTGACGCNNTGGGAGATTTCCTCTCACCAACTCCCTCACCGTTCGCTTGCCCGTGCCGCCGATCTCGTCCTCACAGTTGCGGTATCGCACCGCACAGCCGCAAGTCGATTTTTCTGTGTCCGGTTTCGGCGCTCAATCTCGATAGCTCATCTTGGTCACCACCGCCTTGGTCGCCCCGCCCCAGTTTCACCCCAAATGGTCGGTCCTCACCGGTTCGTTGCGAGCCCCTCAACGGGGCCGGATTGTATCCGTCTCTCCCCCCCGGCCCCTCGAAACGGAAGGCCGTCAGCAGCTTTGCGACGGTACAGCCGCCATTTGTGTCCAGACCCCAGAGCGAGAGAATGACAGTGGCAGCAGGCTGTTAGGTTGGTTCAAATCAAGTGTCGCAGCTCACTGCTGGTCCAGGACGATCAGCGGCAGGCAGTGAGTCGCAGCGAAGGGGCGGTCATGCGTCCAGGGATTGACCGGAGCGTTATCGCCGGGATCATATTGCTCGCAGTGATGATGGTGGGGATCGCTGCCACTTCCTACCTGAACACCCGCAAACTTCGGGAGGACGCCACCCGTGCGGCCCACAGCCGGGAGGTGCTCGACGCGATTGCCTCCATCCGGGCGGACACCCGCAAGCTCCAGGCCGGGCATCGGGCCTTCGTGATCTCCGGCATCGAAAGCTGGTTGCAGCCCTACGACGAGGCTGCCGCCGCACTGCGTGCTGAGATCGAGGTTCTCAAGACCTTGATCGCGATCGACCCGGACCAGTTCAGCAAGGCGGAAGCTGCCGGCCGGGAGATCGAGAGCGGGATCGCCGGGTTTGACGAGATGAACGTCCTCCGCCGCAAGAAGGGGTACGAAGCCATCCTCGCCATCTCCCATGTGCGGGGGATGCAGAGCTTCGTCGACCCGCTGCTGGCGACCCTCGCAGAGATGGACCAGGCGGAACGGGAGCGGCTGACCGTCCATGACCGCGAGACAGACGAGGCCTACTCCCGCGCGATCTTCTACGCGGCGATCGGGGCGGTCCTCGGCTTACTCGCTCTGGGTATGTTCGTCAGGCTCCTGGAGCGGAGCATCCTTGCCCGAGCGCAGGATGCCGCCCGACTGGCCGAGCAACGGGAGTTGTTGAACGCGACACTGACCAGCATCGGGGATGGCGTAATCGCCACCGACGCCGCTGGAAGCATCACCTTCCTCAACGCCGTGGCCGAGCGGCTGACCGGGTCGTCCCAGGCCGACGCCCGCAACCTGCCACTGGAGACCGTCTTTCGCATCCTCCACGAGACCACACGCCAGCCGGTCGAGAATCCCGCCAAGAGAACCCTCGAACAGGGCGTCATCGTTGGACGGACCAACCACACTCTCCTGATCGCCCGCGACGGGAGCGAGCGACCGATCGACCTCTCGGCCGCCCCGATCAAGACCCTTGCCGGTGCCATTTATGGGGCCGTCCTGGTATTCCGCGACATTACCGACCGAACGCTCGCCGAGGAGGCCGTTGAGCGGAAGCAGGTTCTCCTGCGGACATTCATCGACGCACTCCCAGACGTGGCGTTCATCAAGGACACCGCCGGTCGGATCACCCTCTGCAATCGAGCCCACATGGTTCGATCGGGAGCAGTGGAGGAGGCCGAGATCGTTGGCAAGACTGTCTTCGAGCTCTATCCGTCTCACCTCGCGACAGGCTATCACGAGGACGACCTGCGAGTCTTCGAGCATGGCGAGACCGTGTTCAACCGGGAAGAACTCAGTACGAACGCCATTGGTCAAGAGGAATGGTATCTCACCACCAAAGTGCCGTTGCGAGATCGGTACGGGGCGATCACCGGGCTGGTCGGGATCAGCCACTACATACAGGATCGCAAAGAGGCCGAGTCCGCAATGCGAGTGAGCGAGGAGATGTTCCGTGG
>PLDW01000153.1:0-1361 GCA_003136315.1 Gemmataceae bacterium
GGTTGGGGGGTTGGGGGGTTAGGTTTCTTCTGTTGGTCGTGAGTTCTGCTCAGCCGGGGAGCGGGTTGGGGGCCAGGAAAGCGTCCGGTGGCTCGGCCTTGGCGACCACGACCACCCCGGCCTCGGTCACTGTGAACCCTCGCTTCCGGTCGAACTCCAGATCGTATCCAAGGACTGTGTAAGGTGGCAGTCGGACCTCCTTGTCAATGATCGCACGTCGAATACGACAATATCGACCAACGTTCACCCCATCAAATAAGATCGAGTCCTCAATAACCGCATAGCTATTGACCCGCACGTCGGGTGAGAGGATACTTCGCCGGACCTGTCCACCCGAGATGATACACCCGGGGCAGACGAGGCTGTCGAGAGCTTCCCCACGACGGGCGTGGCCGGGTGGACCATCTCCACTGAAAACGAATTTCGGTGGCGGTGACTGGGCATGGAACGTCCGGATTGGCCAGTTCTCATCGTATAGGTTGAGCACGGGGTCGATGGCAATCAGGTCCATGTTCGTCTGGTAGAAGGCATCCAAAGTGCCGACATCTCGCCAGTACGGGATTGCCTTACGGTTCTGGTCCCGGAACCGGTACGCATACGCCTTTTGCCCGGCCTCGATCATCCGTGGGATGATGTTTTTCCCGAAGTCGTGTTCACTCTCCGGGTTTGCTGCATCCTCGCAAAGCAACTCGAACAGGAGTCGGGTTGGGAACACATAGATCCCCATTGAGCCGAGGGCATGCCGCGGGTCTCCGGGCATCGCCTCTGCTGTAGCGGGCTTTTCCAAAAAGCTATGTACGCGATCATCCAAGCCCGTCTGCATGATCCCGAAGTGCCGGACATCGGCGAGCGGGACGGGGATGCACCCAATCGTCACGTCTGCCCCGCGCTCGCGGTGGGTCTGGACCATATGCCCGTAATCCATCTTGTAAATATGATCCCCAGCCAGGATCATCACGTACTCAGCGCCCTCCCGCTCAAGCGAGTAGATATTCTGGTAAATTGCGTCCGCGGTCCCCTTGTACCACGTTTCGTCGATCCGCTGTTGAGGGGGTAAAACCTCAACGGACTCGCCCATTGCCTGGCTGAGAAACCCCCACCCCGCACGGATGTGACGGTCCAGGCTACGGGATTTGAATTGAGTCAAGACCATGATTCGCCGCAGACCGCTGTTGATGCAATTCGACAGGGTGAAGTCGATGATCCGGTAAAGCCCGCCGAACGGAACCGCCGGTTTCGCTCGATCCCGGGTCAGGGGTTCCAGACGAGTCCCCCTGCCGCCCGCCAGAATCACCGTCAGCACCCCACGCATGCTTGTCTCCGGAGAGGGTCAGTCGTTTGGAGCTTGGAGCTTGGAGCTT
>PLDW01000153.1:1432-30378 GCA_003136315.1 Gemmataceae bacterium
CTACAAGCTACAAGCTACAAGCTTCCGCCAAATCTTCATAAACACGAGAAAATTGTTCGATCATTCGCTCGACCCCGAACCACTCGGCGACCCGTGCCCGGCCGGTTGCTCCGAGTGCGTTCCCCAAGTCCGGATCGCAGAGCAACCGGTGAGTCCGTGCCGAGACGAGTGGCCGCTCCTTCGCGTCGACCAGGAAACCGGTCACTCCGTCCTCGACAATCTCGGTCAGGTCCGGGGTTTTCCACCCAATCACCGGCCGCCCGCCCGCCATTGCCTCCAGAGCCAGCGTCACCCCGCCCCGAGCCCGGGTCACCCAGACCACCTCGGCCAGGCCGAGGAGGGCGGGTAGGTCCGGCCGACAGCCGGGGAAGCGGATTCGGAAGTCGTCGAACGCCAACGCCCGTCCAAATGCTTCGATACCGGCACGGTCCGGACCGCTTCCGAAAATCAGCAGATACAGATCCGGGAAATCGTACCGGAGCATATCGAACGCCCAGACCGCCGCCTGCAAGCCGGCTGACGATTCGAGCCGATCAGCGGTCATGACGAGCCGGGCGGTGGATGGCAGCCCGAGTTCCTGGAGGAATGTTTCGCGGTGCGGAGAAGGCAGTGAGGGGGGTGCAGCCGGGCTGATCCGGGTGAGACGCTCAGCCGTGACGCCGAGCCGGCGGTAGCGTTCCCCCTCCATCCATGATGACGGGATGACCCGGTCCGCACAACGGAGACGAAGTGCGGTCAGCCAGTCGTAAAACCCACCCTCTGACCCGGTTGCTGCCGAAACGACCACTTGCGGGCCTCTCCCCCCGACCGCTGGGGTGAGGAGCCTGGTCGCCCGGCAGGCTCGCGGCCCCCAGGCGTGGATCACAGCCGGATTGGCAGCGGTCACGGTTTGTCGGAGTTTCCGTATCCCACGTACATCGATCAGATGCCTGACGGGAAGGGGGGAAACTGGTACCCCGGCCCGGCAGAGGTCGGCGGCCACAGGGGTATTCGCAGGTCCAACCACCCCCACTTTGGCCTCGAACCGATTGCGGCAGAGGCCCGCAGCAAGCAACCCCAGTTGCCGGGCCGGGCCGGTCGGACCAAGGTCGGAGGCAAGGAAGAACACGCCCAGTTTTGCGCCTCGTGTGTTCAGTTTTGAGTATTCCCTTTCGTGGTTCGAGAAGGTGCCCTGGGCTAAGAACTTCCGGCCAGAACCTAACCCCCCAACCCCCTTCCCTGAGAAGGAAGGGGGAGCCAAAGGGCGGTTTGACTCCTCTCTGCCTCCCGGTCGAGCGGTTTTGTCCGGTGGTCCTGAGAACGGCCGTCGCTCCGCGGCTCAGAACCCCCTCCCCTTCCCGCGGCCGTAGGCCACTGGCTCTTCGCCCCGGATGGGGCGATCGTTCTGAGCCCAGGGCGGAAGCCCTGGGCGGGCTCCGCGGCTCAAAACCACCTGCTACCGCACCCGTAGGCCGCTCGGTCTTCGCCCTGGAATCGCCGTTCGTTCTGAGCCCAGGGCGGGTGCCCTGGGCACTCCCGCAGCCAGGGGATCTGAACAGCAACCAGAACGCTCTATCCCCCACCCGGGAGCACACCGATGAATGGCAGGTGGCGATACTCGTCGTTGAAATCGAGCCCGTACCCGACCACAAACTGATCCGGGATGGTGAACCCGACGAAGTCTGGCTCGAAGGGAACTTCTTGACGACCTACCTTGCGTAACAGCACCGCGACCTTCACCGACTGTGCTCCGCGATCAATCAACCGAGCCACCACCCGGGTCAGTGTCTTTCCCGTGTCCAGGATATCGTCGATCAGAAGAACGTCTCGACCCGCCAGATCCGGGAGCAGATCGTCCCGAATGACCAGATTACCCGGCATGGTTGCCTCCCCACGGTAGCTGGATGCAGTGAGGAAACCCACCCGTAGTGGGAGGTCAATCTGACGGATCAGGTCTGCCATGAACACCACGCACCCGGTCAGGATACCGATCACTGTCACCTGCCGACCGTCGTATGTCCGGGCAATGTCCACAGCCAACTGGTCGACCCGGTGGCGGATCTGATCGGCGGAGAGCAGGATTTCCATCGGACAGCCTCCTGGCCGGTGTCGGCAGACATGCGAGATTTTGGGTTGTCATACGATGTGGACGCGTGGTGGCCCACGGGGGGATCACGATCTACTCCTGTCCCGACACCTCGAGTGATGTGTGAACTTCCCAACATCGATACGGGCTGGCGTCCGGTCCATAAAACGGGTGTGAGGCGTTCCCTGGACGGGCTGACGCAATGCCAGTCCGGATGGCCCTGAACCTCCGACCGCCCTCGCTGCGTCGTTTCCCCATATCCGGGTCACTCGACCCCGGTGTTCGTGCCCTGGAACCCGACTGATGGCCAAACGACTCGACCAAGTCCTCGTGATCGATATCGAATCCACCTGCTGGGATGGCGGGACGCCTCCGAAGGGGCAGGCGAACGACATCATCGAGATCGGCCTCTGCCCGTTGGAATTGAGTACCGGTCGGAGGCTGGAGAAGCGGAGCATCCTGGTGCGGCCGGAGCGGTCAATCGTCGGCCCATTCTGTAGCGACCTGACCACCCTGACCCAGGAGCAGGTTGCCGCCGGGATCGCCTTCAAGGACGCCTGCAAGATCCTGGAAGACGAGTATTTGTCGGCCGAGCGTCTGTGGGCGAGTTTCGGGGACTACGATCGTCGCCAGTTTGAAAAGCAGTGTCGCGATCAGGGGGTGCGATACCCATTTGGGCCGAGCCATCTTAATGTCAAATCGCTGTTTGCAATAGGCAGATTGCTCCCGAACGAGGTCGGTCTCCCACAAGCGATGGCCCTCTCGGGGTTAAAGCTGGAAGGAACCCACCACCGCGGCCACGACGATGCCTGGAATATCGCTGCCGTGCTCTCGGAAATGCTGAAAAAGCTCAAAGCGTGATGTCGCGCGCAAGCAGGAGAGTCCGGAGCATATATCCCGTTGTCGATCACAACGGCCCCTCCGGCGTCGAGATGGGGGGACGCAACCCGGCAGTTCGTGGGATGATGCACCCTTTCCGCTCACGCCTGAATTCTGTTCTAGGTTTCCGCCAGTAGCACCCTGCTGTGGCGGAGGTTCACCGGTGACTCGTCTGTTTCGACCCGAAACGGCTTTCTTCC
Organism: Gemmataceae bacterium; assembly: GCA_003136315.1. Taxonomy (GTDB): domain Bacteria; phylum Planctomycetota; class Planctomycetia; order Gemmatales; family Gemmataceae; genus Urbifossiella. The sequence goes on from PLDW01000153.1 coordinate 4,577, forward strand.
TTGGCGTCTGGCTCCTCCTGATGGTCGCGTTCCGCGAACGGGGGTTCTACGACCCCGGCGCGCTCTGGCACATCAAGGTCGGCGAACTGATCCTCTCCTCGGGATTCCCGCACACCGACCCGTTCACCTACACGTTCGAGGGCCGGACCTGGATTCCCCAACAGTGGGGGGCCGAGGTACTCATGGCCCTCGCCCATCGGGCTGGCGGCCTCGACACCATGCTTCTCGGGTTCACGGCCCTCATCGCCGGGTTGTTCACTGCGGTCTTCCGCCGGGCCACCCAAAACGGGATGGGGCCACTCCTTGCCGCCTGCGTGGTCGGCGGAGCGCTGACCGTCGGGGCGTTCCACTACTACGTCCGGCCACACATGTTTACCATTGCGTTCCTCGGGTGGACGATGATGTGCATCGTCGACTTCGAGCGGGGCCGGTGCGGAGTCGCCCGCCTCGCCGGACTCATCCCGCTGTTCATCCTCTGGACAAACCTTCACGGCGGGGTTCTCGGCGGGACCATGACCCTCGGCCTGGCCGTCGCCGGGTGGGGGCTCGTGTTTGTGAAGTCGCGGGTCTCGAAGTCTCGAAGTGATACCAATTCTGAGGTAGGGGCCGCCCTCCGTGGCGGCCCGATACAACAGACTCCCATTCACACCTGGCGAACGGCCTTCTTGCTCATAGGGATCGTACTCGCCTGCGGACTGACGCCTTTTGTCAACCCGTTCGGGATGGAGATGCTGAACACCTGGCAGCGGATCGTGGGGTCGAAGGTTCTCGCCCAGGTCGTGAACGAGCACATGCCGCTCGACCCGGACTCGCCGCTGGGTCTGACCGTTCTCGCGTCCGGGGCCGCCTACCTGTTCCTACTTGCCGGCACACTGCCGAAGATCCCGCGAGTGTCCTGGCTCATTCCGCTCGCCTGGCTGGTCCTCAGTTTCAAAGGCATTCGGCAGGGACCACTGTTCGCGATCACCGCGGTGGTGGCGGTTGCGGAGCTATGGCCGCACACCGTCTGGCACCGATTGTTGCAGAAATTCGGCGATGGCTCGCTCGCTCCCGACCCGATCACCGAACCGCACCGCGGGTTGCGGTTCGCTTCGATGCTCCTTCCCCTCACAGCAATCCTGGTGGCGTTCGGATTACAAGTGAATCGGGTCGACGTGCCTGTCGTCGGGCACGGGTGGGTGCGACTGGATCCGCGATTCGTCCCCTCGGATCTGATCGATGAGATGAAAGCGTACGCCGCCACCGTTCCGCCGGGCACTCGGGTTTTCAACGATGCCAATCTCGGGGGGTTCCTGATCTATTACACCCCGAGCCTGAAAATCTTCATGGACGACCGCTGCGAGTTGTACGGTGACGACGAGATCGCGTACTACTCGGAAACCATCGGGCTCCCACCGGAGGAATTGGCTCCCCGGTTCGAGGACTGGGCCACCCGCTTTCAGTTCGAGCGGGCGCTGGTGATGACCGACCCCGAAGGCAAGGAAACCCCGCCGCTCGAAAAGTACTTGCTCGGCTCGCCGCGGAAATGGCGAGAGGTCGCTCGCGGGAAACGTGCCGTTGTCTTCGAGCGGATCCGGTAAGGAAGACGGCCGGAAATGACCGACCACGATTGTGGGTGCCACGGGCNNGACAAGCCGCCCGTGGCACCCGAATCCCGCCTGCCATACTGGACCGTCCTCTGCGGCGGCCCGGGGTCAGTGGAATTCGATCGTCGTCAGAGCGGAAGTGGTTCATTCAGACCCGATATCTATAATGATATCGGGTCGCATCATTTCGCGACCGGTCCCCCGCACACGGTCCGCCCATGTCCGAGCCACTTGTCGGAATTATCATGGGCTCCCGGTCCGACTGGGAGACGATGCAGCACGCAGCGGCAGCCCTCGATCAACTTGGTGTGCCCTACGAGCCTCGGGTGGTGTCCGCCCACCGGACCCCGGACCTCCTTTACGACTACGCCGAGCAAGCGGCCGAGCGAGGCATTGAGGTCATCATTGCTGGGGCAGGGGGGGCAGCGCATCTGCCCGGGATGTGCGCTGCCAAGACGTGGGTTCCAGTCCTGGGCGTACCGGTCGAATCGGCGATGCTCCGGGGCGTCGATTCGTTGTTGTCGATTGTGCAGATGCCGGCGGGAATTCCGGTCGGCACCCTGGCGATCGGGAAAGCAGGAGCGACGAATGCGGGTCTGTTCGCCGCGGCAATCCTCGCGAACAAGTACCCGGCGATCCGCGACGCTCTCAAGGCGTTCCGGGCGAAGCAAACGCAAACCGTGCTCGACAACCAGGATCCCCGGGTGGGTTGAACTGGGGCAAGGAGAGTGGCAGCGCAATGACCGCCCGGGATGCGATTCTGCGAGCAGTGCCCGTCTTCGTGGCTCAGCCCGAGGGCGACCTCTACACCATTCGTACCGCGCTGGTCGGGGCTGGCATCCCCGTCGGGATCTCGGCGGAGATTATCGAATTTCTGCCGCTCGCCATCGCACGAGCCATGCTCAACGGCATGGGTATCCATTTCGAGGATTACTACATCCGAAAAACGGAACATGGCAGGGTGGTGGGAGAGAAGAAACTCCTGGACGAACCGGTCTATCGCGAGGCACTGGCGATGGCCGACGAGATCGGGCGGATGGCCGACGGCGTGTTCATGGCAGTCGCGGGGTGGAGTTCCGAGTATCGGGCGGTCAGCAAGGCGATGAATTCCGGTAAACAACCGGACGAACTCTCATTCGGCCCGCCGACAATGCTCGCCAACAACGACGACCGCAGGGCCTTCGACGATACCTCCTCCGGCGTCCAGCAGAAGGCCAAAGCATGGTGGCAGTTCTGGAAGTAAAATAGTTTAAGAGTTTAAGAGTTTAAGAGTTTAAGAGTTTAAGAGTTTAAGAGTTTAAAGACAAATGTCACGTAAGTGGGCGAGGCCTCCACAGCGTTGAGATTTCAGCCTGAAAGGCGGAGATCTCTCAGCCCAGGGCAACGCCCTGGGTGCATGGGCAACGCCCTGGGTGCATGGGCAACGCCCTGGGTGCATGGGCAACGCCCTGGGTGCATGGGCAACGCCCTGGGTGCGTGGGCAACGCCCTGAGGTGGGATGGGCGACCCGGTGCGTGAGGGCGATGCCCTGCGATTCCGAGGGACTTGGATGCCGGCGACGGACGCGACCAACTTACCCCAGACCCCAAACCCCGCACCCCTGGTCATCCGGGCGTTCTGGGTTCTGGTGGTCCAGAGCTTCCAGAGACACTGGCGCGTGCGGCAAATGGGATGGGTCGCTGTCGGGTTGTTGGGGATCACCGTCATGTGGGTCGCGGCGGTAACCGCCAGTCCAGCGGCGTGGGGCCTGGAAAATAGCCGGGTCCGCCGGTTTCCGATCACCTACCGCCAGTACGCTGAGGAGTTACTTCCGTCAAACCGCTACGCAGCGCTGGTAGGGTCGGCAGACAACTCCCTTGCACACCCGGCGGTGACCCGACCGGTCAACGCGATTGAGACCCCCACCCCCCTCGATCCTCTCCGGGACAGCTTCCAGAACCTGATTTTGTCGGTCCCACATGCGATCCTGAGTTCGACCGTATTTGTGAAGAACTGGGCGTTCACGACCTATTCCCGTGCAGTGATGCTGGGAGCCTACCTCGGATTTATCCTCCCATTGTTCACCCTCGCTTACGCCAGTGGGGCGATCGGCACCGACCGGGAGAGTCGGTCGATGATCTGGCTCATGACCCGGCCGATCCCGAGATGGGCCATCTACCTGGCCAAGTTCATTGGGACGCTTCCGTGGTGTCTGCTTTTCAGCGGGGGAGGGTTCGCCGCCTTGTGTCTGGCTGGCGGTTCGCTTGGTCGAGAGGCGTTTGGGCTGTACTGGCCAGCAGCGCTCGGCGGGACGATCGCGTTCTCAGCCCTGTTCCACTTGATCGGAGCGATGTTTCGCCGGCCGGTCGTAGTTGGACTGGTGTACATCTTCTTCTTTGAAGCTCTTGTCGCTGCCCTGCCAGGGAGCCTGAAGCTCCTGAGCCTCACCTTTTACGCCCGCTCGCTGATGTCGAATGGTGCAACCGCTGTGGGCTACCCGGCAAATATGCTCGATGTCCCCGGGGCCGTGTCGTCCTCAACCGCGTGGGCGGTCCTTACCACGGCAACGGTGGGACTGACCTCACTGGGGATGTGGTTGTTCGCCCGCGCGGAATACCGGGACGATGGGTAGGTTAAAGTTTAAGAGTTTAAAGTTTAAGAGTTTAAAGTTAAGACTTTTTAATGTTAAACTTTATACTCTTTTTCCCGCTCGTTCCCACGCTCTGCGTGGGAATGCTGTCTTCGACGCTCCGCGTTGTGGCCTGAACGGAACGCACGCTTGACCGGAGATACGATAGACGTCGTCCCCGGTGTATTGGCCCAGCCCGCGGAGCGGGGGGAAGACCGGTTCCCACGCCGAGCCTGGGAAGCAGGGAGAAACTTTAAACTTTAAACTTTAAACTTTAAACTTTAAACTTATCTAATCTTGATTGAGCTGATGGAGCCGTCTTGCTTTCTCGCGATGTTCATCCGCGAGTTGAGATTGGCCCAGTTGACCATAGGCATCTGCAAGACCCGCGTGTGTAGCGGGTCGGAATGGGCGAATCTCCAACGCCTTTCGGAGAGCAGGAAGCGCTTTCTCGGGGGCATTGTGCCGCAGATGGATCAGACCAAGAAGCCGCCAGTCGTCCGGGAAGCGGCGCAATCTCCCCAATTCTTCAAGGAACCCGATCGCTTCGGCATCCTCGAAATTCTGGAAATCACTGTAAGCGATGATCATGAGTGCCATCACCCGAGTCTTGGGTGAGAGATCTTTGGCAGCGAGCACCTCGCGCGCCAGTTCACAGGCTCGGGCGCGATCCATTCGCCAATAAAGGTCTGCGAGCCCCATCACCGTCTCGGAGTCGCGCAATCCCCCGGCGTAGGCGGATTCCAGGTGGATTCGCGCCCGTTCGCGGAACTCGCTTGCAAACAGGGCATATGCTGGATTGCGTCGAACGATCTGATATGCCAGCCCAAGGTTCCGCTCGCGGTCCAATGGCAAGAGTTGCGAAAGATCGTCGGTTGGCACGAGTTCCGGGATCCGCTGAGGTCCGGAGGATGCCGGTTGGGGGTGCAAACCGATGCGATGGTGCGTAAAGGCAACGTGGGGAATCTCCGTGTCGCTGCGGGGCATGTGGCAGGCCACACAGTTGTCCCTCGGTTCCTTTTTCAGTCGCTGCACTGTGTCCAATTTGCAGGGTTGTGTCTTGTGGCAAGCTAAACATTTCTCGCGAAAGTCGGCCAGCCGGTCGACCGGCTTGGTTTGCTGGTGCGGGTCGTGGCAGGACAGGCAGGTCATCTCGGGAGATTTCTGGTAGCAGGCGCTTTGATGGAGCTGGTCGACGTGCCCCACCACAGTCATTGGGTCGTTGGATCCCGCCAGGCGGTAATGGATACGGTAGTCGCTCAGAGGTCGACCGGGATGAAAATCGCTGATCAACCGCCCACGCACCGGCACGATTGCCGGGTCACCAAGGTGGCAGGAAGAACAGATGGACTCCTGGAGTGGGCGGGAGAGCTTCACAGGGTTGACGATTGTGACATCCTCCTCACCCCTGGCGAGTTTCCTGCTCCGATGCAATTCCTGGTGCAGCGATCCAGGACCGTGACAGTTCTCGCAGCCAATCGCTTTCTCGGTGATGGTCAGGCGGTTGAGAGCCCCACCAGCCTCCTCGACACGGCCCGCGTGGCAGGCCAGACATTCGAGGAGGATGGGGCGCTCAAAGCCCCCGTGGTTGGCGATGTCGTATCCCGGCGACATGTCCCACGTTTTCTTCGTGGTGTACCAGGCCAGCGGCGACTCATGGAGAAACCCATCTACTTCCACCGCGTAAGCCCGTGCGTGTTGCCCTGAACCAATCCGATAACGCATGGGGAGATCGACACGAGCAATTTCCTTGCCGTCGGGAGTCGTCAGCAATTCCTCGTGACGGAGCTGACCGGCCTGGCGGTAGACCCGGTACGATCGCCCCGAGGCATTGTGCGTGAATGAACCATCCTGAGGTTCGCTGCTGGGATCGACATCGGATAGTGCCCGACTGTGGGCCGTGAGGAGATAGGACTGGTGATTCTTCGGGTGACAGGCAGCGCAGGCTGCGACCCCGATGGGCCGAACATCGGTGCGTGTATTGAGGAACCGACTCTCAGTGAACGCGGGAAGCGAGAACTCGGGTGGCCCCGCGGAAAGATCTTCCCCCTCGCGTTGACGGTTGGACAGAAAAAACCACGATACGATCGCGGCCATTGCGATTAGCCCACCAACGCACCAGAAGACACCGCGAGTGCTTCTGGGATGGGTCACGTGTGGTCTCCGGATGGCGTCAGGGTTGGCGGAATCGCCTCACACTAAGCGATTCTACCCGGTTCACTTGCCATCTGTCTCACAAAGTTCGCACCGGTAGCACCTTGCAAGAGGTTCGGACAGGTTCATTGTGCTGCGCACTTCTCGAAAATTTTTCATGGTTTTTTGGGGTTCTTCCTTGACCTGCGTTCTGAGTCCGGGTACAAATCTAAATGACGCTGGGAATTCGCACAGTCTTAGGTCAGCTCTTTTCTTTTTCTCTTTTGGCACTCGTGAGGTTCTCTCCCATGACACGTCGTCGCGGTGGCGCGTTCACGCTGATTGAGCTGCTGGTGGTGATCGCGATTATCGCGATTCTCATCGGCCTGCTCCTCCCCGCCGTTCAAAAAGTCCGAGAGGCTGCGGCCCGGACCCAGTGTGTGAACAACCTTAAGCAGATCGGTCTCGCGGTCAATAACTACCACGATGTCAAAGGTCGGATTCCTGGTGCAGGAGTGACCGGGACCCTCGATACCACGCAGTGGGGGGTGCAATTCCTGATCCTCCCCTACATGGAGCAGGCTCCAATAGCCGCTCTGTTCCCGCAGACCGCAGTTGCGGGTACGCTGGTCCAATCGGGCATCAAGTCGTACATGTGCCCATCCCGGGCTCGCTTCCAGTACGCCGTCAACGGTGACGGCGCAAACTCCCCCAGCCTCTATGGCCCGTTCTCCGACTATGCGTTGAACGGAGTTGGTTTCAACTACAACAACAACGCCGGCTCGATCAATGTGACGATGTCGGTGGTCACCAATCTCAACGGAACCAGCAATACGATCTACATCGGTGAAAAGTCCGTGGATCCCGCATACTACACCAATCAGTGCAGTTGCAACTGGGACGAGGACATTTTCACAGGTGGCTACGGCGGAGAGAATCGGTGGTCGAACATCATTCAGAGGGACCAGAGCGGTAGCCAGAACAATTACTTTGGCGCTGCACACACCGCCGGGGCGAACTTCATCTACCTGGATGGGCATGCCGTGACGGTCAACTACATCAACTCCGGAACCCAGGCGTTCACGTATGCTCTGACCTACACCAACCAGACTCCGTTCCAGCTTCAGTAAGTTGAGAGCTGTCTGAGACAGTGGGTTGGGCTTCCAACACGCATCGGAGTTTCACTCCGATGCGTCTGTCTTGACGTGGCTAATCTCGGGTGACAATTCTCAGGCGGTTGGCCGTTTTCGCGCAACTTATAACATCGGACCGCTTCAATGGCTCGGTTGCGTTGCTCGCGGTCCACCCAGCGTGCGCTCACGCTGGGTGGAATTGTTTTGCTGATCCTTTCGATCGTTGCGCTCACTCATTTCATTGGCGGTGGCCCGTCATCGCCCCTCCCCTCCTCAGTCCCCGAAGACGACGAGCCGGCCTGGTTTGAAGACGTGACGGATGCTTGGGGATTCAATTTTGTTCACGACCCGGGACCCCTTGGCACGTACTTCACGCCCCAGTCGATGGGGTCTGGTGCCGCCGTCCTCGATTTCGATGGGGATGGGTTGCTCGACATTTACATGCTCAATTTCGGTGGCCCAACCTCAAAGTCCGTCAATCGCCTGTTCCGTCAGATCTCGCCCGGGAAGTTTCAGGATGTGACGGAAGGATCGGGACTCGGTGTACCTGGATACAGCCACGGAGTGGCCATTGGCGATGTGAACAACGATGGCCTGCCAGACGTGTTGCTCACACAGTTCGATGGGATCAAGTTGTTTCTGAACCAGGGGGGAGGGAAGTTTGCGGAAATCCCAGCCGCGGAATCGGGGCTCACCAATGTTTCGTGGGGGATGTCCGCAGCATTTCTCGATTACGACCGCGATGGCTGGTTGGATCTCGTGGTGATCAACTACCTCGACTTCGACCCAACAATGGTATGCTGGTCGCTCACTGGCGTTCGCGATTACTGCGGCCCGAAGAATTTTAAACCCGTGTCGAGCAAGCTATTCCATAATCTCGGACGCACTCCTGCGGAACCTGGGAAGCCTCCGGGAGTTCGGTTCAAGGACGTGAGTTTTGAAGCCGGGATCGGGCGGATTCCGGGGGCGGGGTTGGGCGTTGTCTGTGCGGATTTTCACGCTGGGATCAAGGGGGAGAAATGGCCCGATATCTTCGTTGCCAATGATGGGAATCCGAACCGGTTGTGGATCAACAAGAAAGATGGAACATTCGTCGATGAAGGGAGTTCGCGGGGAGTGGCCTACACCAGCATGGGCAAAGCCTATGCCGGGATGGGGGTGGCGGTTGGTGACATGAACAATGATGGGTTGCTCGATTTGTACGTCACACATCTGGGCGTGGAGACGAACAACCTGTGGGTCCAGGGGCCGCCTGGGCAGTTTCACGACAGGACCGTCGAGGCGGGATTGACTGCGCTGAAGTGGCGGGGGACCGGTTGGGGTACAGTCATGGCGGACTTCAACCACGATGGATGGCTCGACATCTCGATCGCCAATGGCCGCGTGTTCCGTGGGGGCGATGCTCAAAACACCGGGATGGGGTACTGGGAAACCTACGCCGAGAAGAATCAGGTGCTTGCCAATGACGGCACGGGGAAGTTCCGCGACATCTCCACCTCCAACAAGGCAGTCTGTGGATACTGGAATGTCGCCCGGGGTCTGGTTTGTGCGGACTTCGACAATGATGGGGCGATGGATCTGCTCGTCGCTTCCCTGGGCGGGAAAGCGCATCTGTTCCGCAATGTCGCCCCCAAGCGCGGGCACTGGCTCAAAGTTCGAGCCATTGATCCGAGACTGAACCGGGACGCCTACGGGGCAGAAATTCGGGTCAAGGTTGATGGCAAGGAAAAATTTCGTTTAATCAATCCAGCCGAGAGCTATCTGTGTAGTGGGGCTCCGATCGCCCACTTCGGTCTGGGTTCCGCAGACAAGTACGAGTCGCTGCGTGTGGCATGGCCGGATGGGCTGCTGGAGGTATTCCCCGGCGGCCCCGCCGACCGTCCCCTGATCCTCAAACGTGGGGAGGGGGTGCCACCATGAACCCCAAGTCCACACCCGGCGAACACCACCCACTGTCGAACGTTCGACAGAATACGCCGCAGACCCAGACGAACCTCGCTCCTTCCCGGGTTCGATCTCGGTGGGTGGTCTGGCTTCTGCTTGTCGGAGGTCTGGCAGGGAGTGCCGCGGGAGCCTGGTGGTGTCTTCACGAGCCTGAACCTGTCATCGATCCGCCAATACCGACGGGCATTCAGGAGCCCGAGGTTCTCGAAGCGATCCAGCGAAAACGCGATGATGTGCTGGCGAACCCCAAATCGGCTGATGCCTGGGGTGAATATGGCATGTCACTGCTCGCTCAGTTGTATGATCGCGAAGCCGATTTCTGCTTCACGGAAGCGGCTCGCCTCAATCCCGAGGATCCTCGCTGGCCCTATACCCGAGGTCATATTGCCTTGAAGAAAGATCCGCCAAACGCGGCCGGATTCCTCCGTCAAGCGATCGCCACCACCGGTCCCGGGACGGAATTCCGGACAACGGCAAGGCTCCTCCTGGCAGAGTCGTTTCTGGAACAGGGAGAGCTCGACGAAGCCGCTGCCCTGTTTACCCAGGAGTTGGGTCCGCCGCCCGGTCAGCCACGTGCGGTATATGGGCTCGGGATGATCGCCATTGTTCGTGGAGACGAACCAACGGCAATTCGCTTGATGTCCCGCCTTCTCGAAAACGAGCACGCCAAAAAGCAGGCGAACGTCCAGCTCGCCCGACTGGCACGAGCCCGTGGCGATGATGCTGCGGCCCAGAAGTTCGAGAGTGTGGCAGCCCGGTTGCCAGAACCGACAGCCTGGCCGGACCCGATGTTTGATGTGATCCCTCTCCTTGCCGTTGGTCGACGCGGGCGCGACCGGCTGATCTATTTCCTGGAACAGAAGCACCAGTACTACGAGGCAGCACAAGCCTATCTCGCCGAACTCGAAGAGGAGCGGACTCCCAAAGCCTTGATCGGCGCTGGCATCAACTACATCCGCATGGGCGACTACGACCGCAGCTTTGCTTACATGCGTGAGGCCGTCGAACGCGACCCCAACAGCCCCATCGCGACTTATAACCTGGCACTGGTGTTGTTTACCCGGGCGGAACGGGAAATAGCCAGAAACCCTGGATCATCCGAAGCCCGCAAGTGGTTCGAGGAGGTGGTCGTCCACGCCAGGCGGACGACGGAACTGAAGCCAGATCATGCCGGTGGGTATCTCTTCTGGGGGCTCGCCTTGAAACATCTCGGAGACCCGAAAGGGGCCGTTGAGCCGTTTCGCAAGGGTCTTATTGCCCGGCCAGAGGAGTTTGAACTGCACCTGGGTTTGGGACAGGTATTGGCGCAGCTCGACAACACAGCGGAAGCGGAGACCAGTTTCGAAAACGCCCGCCGCCTCGACCCTAAAGACCCCCGTCCATCTCAGGAGTTGGAGAAACTACGCAGGAAGAAGTGACACCCAATCGCAGCGATCCACGCTCCTGATAGACGAACCAATCGGGTTGTCTCACTATTAGGAGCGATCGTCGGTCTAGCGACAGTACATCGCCTTATTTCAAGCGTGTTGAGAAGTCCCGCCCATGTGTCTTCCTCAGCGACGGGCACATCATGGTGTCAGCTTGATCTCGTAATCTTTTGGCCCGGCCCCTTCCTTGACTTCGATCGAGAGCTTTGTGAGTTTGGCGTTTTTGAAATCGGGATTGTAGAACGCTGGCTTCACTTTCATTTGCTCGGGGGTACCCGTGCCAGCCGCGGAGACAGTGACCTTGTACCACCCGGCTGGAGCACCGTCCTTGACCCCTTTCGATGTGCCGGTCGTGAGCGAGTAGGAGCCGTCTGCCTGGATCATGCCGGAGGGTACTTTCGTGGTGCTGTTACCCTTCGCTTGATCGGGGTAGAACATGACCTGGCCTATGGGCATCGGGCTTCCGGAGTTGAGCACCTTCCCAGAAACGGGAAGGAGGGGGACGTTCTCTTCCGTTGGGCCGCACGCCGGCAAGAGGGTACACGTGAGGGCCAGAAGCCCCAGGCCGAGCATGCGGAACCGAAAAAGGGGAGAGTTGATCTTGGGCATGGCGTTCTTTCCTGCTTGGGTTGAGTGCAATCGGTTGCTCATTGGGGTAAACGTGGACCGTCGGGGTGACGATCTCACAAGGTGTACGGTGACCCCCGACGCTGGCCTTGTCAAGCAGCCCCGTTTGGTTGATGCGACAATCGACCCAGTGTCGGGTTGGTGATCGAGTCCGATTGAGCTAAGATCGGGAATCATTGTACCGCTTTGCCGGTAGAGCGTGTAGCAAATTTTCGGGGAGATGAGAAGTCGCCTGGCCACTCCCTCACGGTCGGATCCTTGATCACCGCCGCTCGAAACTTTAGACTTCAGCGGTAGATGAACTGTTCGCTGCGTGCGAGAGGGTTGGGATCATGCCCGGCACACCCACAAACGTACCGTCGGGGACCGAGCCGGGAGGTCCGCCGCAGCATGGGTTCCGCGGGAACAGGGCAACTGATGGCCCGCCGACCCACCCCCGTGGCCTGACTGTGGCAATTAGCCGGGAAGCCGGTGCGCGTGGCAGCATGATCGCCCGGAAACTCGGTGAATTGCTGGGCTGGCAGGTGTTCGATCAGGAGCTTCTCGATTACCTCCTTCTCGACGAAACGGGCCAGGCCCGTGTTCTGGCGGATATTCCGCTGAGTGCTCGCGCCTGGGCCGACGCCCACCTGGCCCGGCTCTTCCGGGAACGCCGTGTGGATGCCGACCCCGAAACGGGTGGACTCTTCCGGTTGCTGCTGGCGGTGGCCGCACGGGGCGATGCGGTGATCGTTGGCCGCGGGGCCGGTACACTCCTGCCGGCTGCGACAACCCTTCACGTGCGAGTGGTCGCACCGCTGGAATCGCGGGTGAGTTATCTCGCCCAGATGCTCCGGCTCCCCCGTGCGGAAGCCTCGGCTGAGGTTCGAAACCGCGACAATCGGCGGGTGAAGTTCCTGGCCCGGACGGTTCACCTCGATCCGCACGACCCAACCGCCTACGACATCGTGGTGAACTCGGATCGGCTCGGGGTCGAAGGTGCTGCTCAGTTTATCGGTTGGGCAGTCCGGACGAAGCAGCAGTTCGCCGAGATAGACGCATCTGAGGGATCGCCTGGGTCGGACCAATGGATGGGGGCATAATGGCCGATCCGGTCACCCCATTCATCCAAGAGGTCGACCGTCTGTCTCCACGGACTGCGATCGTGGTCGGGTCCGGTCTTGCAGGTGTGACGGCCGGGTTTTACGAGACGGCATCCATCGCATTCGCTGACATTCCGGGGTTGGCCTCACCAACTGTTCACGGCCACAGCGGACGGGTCGCGGTCGGGAGGTGGGAAGGAGCCCCGGTCCTGATCTTCTTCGGCCGTTTGCACTTCTACGAAGGGAACACCTGGGAGGTCGTCACCGCTCCAGTCCGGCTCGCGGCCAAGTTGGGGGTCAAGGTACTCGTCCTGACGAACGCAGCCGGAGGCATCCATCCATCGCTTGACCCCGGGAGCCTGATGGCGATTCGGGATCACATCACCCTTCTCAACCGTGACGACTGGCGGCGCTTGGCCGCCGGGGCGAGGCTCCGCAACCTGTATTCCCCATCGCTCATTTCTCGGATGCAATACCATGAGGTCACGACTGGCCAGGAGTTGTTAGTGGGAACCTATGCTGGGCTGACCGGGCCATGCTACGAGACCCCGGCGGAGATCCGAGCTTTACGTGCGTTCGGGGCAGACGCAGTGGGGATGTCAACAGCGAAGGAAGCGGAAACGGCAGTTGGGTTAGGCCTGGAAGTGGCGGCCGTGTCGTGCGTTACGAACTGGGCGGCTGGACTTGGCGACGCTCCGCTTGCCCATTCGGATGTCCTCGCCAACGCGAAACTTGCTGTCGGACGAATGGGCGGATTGCTCCGACACCTTGTTTGCCAGGGGTCGAACCGTGTTGGTGTTCGACTTGCTTGACGCCTCCAACCCCCTCACTAGGATCTCAGGGAGCGGGATCGCCAGGCCTCGACACCCTGTCGAGGTTGTTTTTTCGCCAGGCTTGTGAAGATTTTCACAAGCCTCCTACAATGTGCGGAAGAGCCCATCCGGCGGAGGAAGGTTTGGTCTCATGGCGTCACCGATCCCGGTCCAGACGGCGGCGGGTGTCGAACCAGCGTTCGACCTGGCTGAGTATTACCCGGTTCTGATCTACGCGGTCGTCGTCTTCCTGTTCGCTTTCGGGACACTCGCGGCCAGTCACCTGGCCCCGTTCAAGCCGCGCAAGCTAACCCGCGTCAAGCAGATGCCCTACGAGTCCGGGATGGATCCGGTGGGGTCGGCCCGGATGCAGTTCGATGTCAAGTTTTACCTGATCGCCATTCTCTTCCTGGTCTTCGATGTCGAACTCCTGTTCCTCTACCCGTGGGCGGTGCTCGCCTATGCGGACGGAGGCGACCAGACCTGGAAGAATGTGTTCGGGGTCGTCACCTTCGTCGAGATCCTGGTGTTCCTTGCCACCCTGGCAATCGCCTACGTCTATGCGTGGCGGAAGGGGGTTTTCCAGTGGCGATAACCAGTCTGCTTCCGGATTTTCTGGTCACCAAGCTCGACTACGCAGCCAACCTGGTGCGCAAGCACAGCCTGTGGCCGATGCCGTTCGCCACCGCCTGCTGCGGGATCGAGTTGATGGCGACTGCATCGAGCCGGTACGACATTGCCCGGTTTGGATCCGAGGCGATGCGGTTCAGCCCCCGGCAGTGCGATCTGATGATCGTCGCTGGCCGGGTGGTGATGAAAATGGTCCCCGTGATGCAGCGGATCTGGCTCCAGATGCCAGAGCCGAAGTGGTGCATCTCGATGGGTGCGTGTGCCTCCTCCGGGGGGGTGTTCGATGCCTATGCCACCGTTCAGGGGATTGATCGCTTCCTGCCGGTCGATGTGTATGTCCCCGGGTGCCCCCCCCGCCCGGAGCAATTGATCCGGGCGGTTCTCGACATCCAGGAAAAGATCTCCCGAACCGGGACGATTGATGGCCGGGAGTTCGCGGCCCGATCGAGCTACGAGGGACCGACCTCGCTGGCCCGGGAAATCGGCCCGGAAGAGACGCTCATTGCTCCCGGTGATTCCCGCAGCGCCAGTCGGTTGAGGATTCCATTGAACTGAGGTGAGAGATGCCCAGCGCCCTGGAAACTCTGGCGACGAAATTCCCCGGAGCGTACACGACCTCTGTGTTCCGCGACAACCAGCGGGTCGTGGTCCCATCAGACAAGGCCCCCGCAGTCCTGTTCGATCTTCTGAAGTGCCTGAAGGATGTTTGCGGGTTCGATATGCTCTGCGACGTTGCCGGGGTTGACTACTTGAACTACCCCAACGCGACCGATCGGTATGCGGTCGTCTACGCCCTGACCAACACAACCTCCGGCGAGCGGCTGTTCGTGAAGGCGCTGGCGAACGATCCGGACCCGGCCCTCCCATCGGTGGTTGCATTCTGGCAGGGGGCGGACTGGATGGAACGCGAGGTATTCGACATGTTCGGGATCGTGTTCACCGGACACCCGGACCTGCGTCGCATCCTGATGCCGACCGAGTTCGCAGCGCACCCGCTCCGGAAAGACTACCCGCTTCGTGGCCGGGGCGAGCGACACAACTTCCCGACCATCACTCGATCTGAGAGTTGAGGACGCAGAGCATGAGCCCAAGGATCGGCGGAGTGTTGGGGACCCTTTTAGGCTTGGCCTGTATCGGCTTCGCCTGGTATCTGGCGCAAAACGAAGGGAAGATCTACTTCTTCCCGTGTTTGTTGGGTCCGGCAATCTTGCCGTACTCTCTCGCCTTGGTCGCCCTACCACCGAACTGGGTCATGCGACCGAAAGAAATCGACGGACGCATCGAGTACGACACCCGGAACCCGTCTTATACACCCTTCGGGATCGTCTTGATTGTGATCGGTCTGGCCTGTGCTGGCGGCTTTTATGCGTTCCTGAGATATGGACTCTGACCGCACCGCTGGTTAACGGGAACCGAACGTCCTGGGGTGACGACACGATGCCACTTGAACAACTGATCGCCGGGGACGAAGCCGGGGCCGACCAGGAGTTCCTCTACACCCTGAACTTCGGCCCCCAGCATCCCGCCACGCACACCACCCTGCGGCTCGTCCTCACCCTCGACGGGGAGACGATCGTCAAGGCTGTGCCGGATATCGGCTACCTGCATTCCGGGTTTGAGAAGTTAGGTGAAGACCTCGATTTCAACCAGTATATCACGATCGTCGACCGGATGAACTATATCTCGCCGTTCGGCAACGAGGTGAGCTGGCACCACACAGTGGAGAAACTGCTCGGTCTGGAGCTGACCCCGCGGTGCAAGTATCTGCGCACGATTTTCGCCGAACTGGCCCGGATCAACGACCACTTGCTCTGCGTTGGGGCTAACGCTCTCGACCTTGGCGGTCTGACCGCATTCCTGTATGCGTTCAACGAGAAAGAGAAGATCTACAACATCTTCGAGGCGGCATCCGGGCAAAGGTTCCACCCGAGTTTCTCCCGGGTCGGCGGGCTGATGAACGACATCACCGACGATGTCGTGGACCTCATTCGGAACTTCGTCAAGACCTTCCCAAAGCCCCACGCGGATGTGACCCGTCTGCTCAATCGGAACCGGATTTTCGTCGACCGGACGAAGGGAATCGGGGTACTCTCGAAGGCCGAGGCAATCAACACCAGTTGCTCGGGTCCGGTTGCCCGAGCGAGTGGGGTAGTCCGCGATCTTCGCAAGGACGAGCCCTACCTCGCCTACCCGGAGCTTCAGGGATCGTTCAAGGTGGTGTGTGCCACCGCCGGCGACTGCTATGCCCGCTATCTCGTCCGGATGGAGGAGATGATCGAGTCGGTGAAGATCATCCACGCGGCGGTGGAGAATATCCCATCCGGACCGGTGAACATCGCCCTGAACGACAAGATGACGATTCCGGACAAAACCGCAACCTACCGTAGCATCGAGGGGCTGATCCAGCACTTCGAGTTGTTCATGTGGAACCGGCAGTGGGAGCCACCAGTCGACGAGGTGTACGGGGCGACGGAGACGGCGAACGGGGAACTTGGGTTCTACGTGGTGTCGGATGGGGGAGGCCGGGCGTGGCGGGCACGCACACGGCCACCGTCGTTCATCCACTTCGCCGCCTTTCCGGCGTTGATCGAAGGACACCAGATTTCGGATGTGCCCGCGGTGCTGGGGAGTTTGAACATTATTGCGGCGGAGTTGGACCGGTGAATTGGCTTTGTTATGAGCGTTGGCCTCACGATTAGGGGCGTTGGCCCCACGATTACGGGTGTTGGCCCCACGTCCCAGGGCGTTGCCCTGGGCTAAATACTCTCACCCTTTCAGGGTGAAAACAGGGTAGTTGGTTTTCCAGCCTGAAGGGCTGGGAGTTTTTAGCCCAGGGCAACGCCCTGGGTTCCGAGGGCAACGCCCTGGGTGCCGCGGGCAACGCCCTGGGTTCTGGGCGCGACGCTCTGGCGGCGAGCTGGGAGGAGTCATGGGCGTTCTAAGTGAAAGCCTAAAAGATCGCATCCGGGCCTACATCCCGAAGTACCCCCGTAAGCAGGCGGTGACGCTGCCGGCACTGCATCTTGTCCACGACGAGTTGCGGACGGTGTCGAACGAGGCGATGGTCGAGATCGCCGAGATCCTGGACCTGCACCCCTCCGAGGTCCAGGACACGATGACCTTCTACGCCTTCTTCAAGGGGGAAGGTGAGAAACTTGGGCAGACCCGGCTTTGGGTCTGCCGAGGACTGGCATGCATGCTCCGTGGGGCCTACGAGTTGATCGAGCATTGCGAAAAGAAACTCGGGGTTCACTGCGGGCAGACCACCCCGGACGGGAAGATTACGCTCGAATTCGCCGAGTGCATCGGGGGCTGCGACGGGGCTCCGGCCTGCCTCATGGACGACAAGCATGTGATGAATGTGACGCCCGAGAAGGCTGATAAGTTGATCGGAGAGTTGAGACAGTAGTGGCAGGCTTGTAGCTCGGAGCTTGTAGCTCAGAGCCAGAAGCCATCCACTGGTCACGTTGTGTCACTGGCCAGGCCCGAAATTGATTCGCTACAAGCTACAAGCTCCGAGCTACAAGCTATGCCATACGAACCCGTTCTTCTGGCCCGGATCAACAAGCCCGATAGCCCCAAACTGGAGGGCTACCGGGCCGATGGGGGGTATTCCACCTTCGAGCGGGCGCTCGTCGACCTGAAGCCCGAACAGGTGGTTGCCCAGGTGAAGGACTCGGGGCTCCGCGGTCGCGGCGGGGCAGGGTTTCCCTGCGGGCTGAAGTGGACGTTCCTCCCAAAAGATCACCCCGGACCGATTTACCTCTGCGTCAACGCGGATGAATCGGAGCCGTGTACGTATAACAATCGCATCCTGATGGAAAAAGACCCCCATCAGGTGCTCGAAGGGGTCATGCTGGCGTGCTACGCCATCAAATCCCGCAAGGCGTTTTTCTACGTCCGGTACGAGTATGGTGACGCTTTCCGCACCCTCACGGCAGCGGTCAACGAACTGTATGCTGCGGGGTTGCTGGGTGAGAACATCCTCGGAAGTGGATTCAACCTCGATATCGTCTTACACCGAGGGGCCGGAGCCTACATCTGCGGCGAAGAAACCGGTCTGATCGAGAGCCTCGAAGGGAAACGGGCGTGGCCGCGGATCAAACCTCCGTTCCCGGCGATCGAGGGTGCCTTCCGCAAGCCGACGATTGTGAACAATGTCGAGACCCTCGCCTGCGTCACTCAGGTGATGAAGCGAGGGATCGACTGGTTCAAGTCGCTCGGGGTTCCGCCTGATCCGAAGAATCCCCGGGACGCCGGGAGCTACGGCCCGAAGCTGTACACCATCGCCGGGCATGTGAACGAGCCCAAGTGCGTCGAACTGCCGATGGGGATCACGATTACCGACCTGATCGAGCAGCACGGCGGCGGAGTATGGAAGGGACGGAAAGCGAAGGCTGCGAACCCGGGCGGACTAAGCATGGGATTCGTCCGTGCGGATGAGTTCCACATGCCGCTCGACTTCAACGGACCCGGCCGCTTTCAGTGCCTCGGACTGGGGACCGCTGCCGTGACGGTGATTGATGACCAGACCAGCATGGTCGATGTGCTCCACAATACCTGCCAGTTCTTCGCCCACGAGAGTTGCGGACAGTGTACTCCGTGCCGTGAGGGCACAGGATGGATGGAAAAGATCACCGACCGGTTACGCCGCGGCCAGGGGCGCAAGGAAGACCTCGATATCCTGATCGATGTGGCCGATCGAATCGGGATTATGCCGGGAACGACGATCTGCGGCCTGGCGGATGGAGCGGGGTGGCCGGTCAAAACGGCGATTCGGAAGTTTCGGGAGGAGTTCGAGGGTGCCATCAAGAGTGGCGAGAAGAGCAAATACGCCAAAACGTTGCGAGTGGTCGGTGCCCATTAATTCGGTCGCGTGATGCGGCCGGGAGGGTGTCATGCGGGTGATACTGGTCCTCGCGGTGATGATGACGGTCGCGCTGATCGGGTGCAAAAAAAAGGCCTCGCCACCTCCAGATACGGAGCCCGCTCCTGGAGGCGGCGGCATCAGTCACATGGGGGGGGTAGGTGTGGTGACCGACCCCAACGAAGCGCTCAGTGGTGGAGGCGGTGGGGGCCGTCGCACCCCTCCTGCACCTCCCCCCCAGCCTCCTCCGTCGTACTCCTCGTCCGGCGGCGGAGTGACCGCCCCGAACCAGAGCGGGAACCTGACGGTGACCGGTGGCCAGGGTGCGGCTCAGTCCGTACGGATGGCAGCGGCCCGGACCATTAACAATGTTCAACTGACTCAACTCCACTTGAGCATGTTCCAGACGTGGCAGCTCGACAACCGGGTGCCATCTCTGGAGGAGATCACGAACGAGGCCAAGCAGAACCCGCAACTCTACCCGCTCATCAAGGACGAAGTGATCATCCTCACAGGAACCAACCGGGGGGATGGGGTGTGGGCGTACTCCCGGTTCCCGCAGCGAATGAACGACCACTACGTGGTCACGCAACAGGGTGTCAGCCAGATGGCACCTGAGGAGTTGCGGAAGCGACTTGAGCAGCAGGGATCGACGATCAAGATGGAAAAGTGAGTTTAAAGTTTCGCAGGCGGTGTGGAAATCTCTCCGCACCGGGTGCCATGCCCACGGCTTTGCGTGGGCATGGTGGCAGCCTTCGGACATATCGAGTCCGGGCACGATGGTCCTGTACGTCGCCGGTTGTGTGCGAGTTCGGAGGACAGGATTTGGTCAATGCCGGCGGATGATTCGGTAATCCGTGTTAGGCTGCTGCGGATCTATCGGGAATCGCTGCCAGTGCTGGGAAGTTCTTGATTCGTCACGGTGTCTCCATGCCCACGCAAAGCCGTGGGCATGGCACCCGGCGTTAGCCAGATGGCCCCAGAGGAGTTGCCGAAGCGACTTGAGCAGCAGGGATCGACGATCAAGATGGACAAATAAGTTGTTACATTATTGTGATAGGTACACTAAATTGCCTGACCATAAAGAGTCGATAAATGTCGGATCAGTCTGAACACACTCCGACGACACCCGGACCGAAATCGCACGGTTGTATTTGGCCTGTACTTGCTGGTGGGGTGGTTTATTTCATCACGGCCGCCATCGGATTGGCCATCACGGTCACGATTGTCCGCCAGACTCCACCTGAGTTCTCCAACCCGACCGAAGCGTACGAGGGCTTTGGGGACATGATGACAGCCGTGTCCTCTTTGGCAATCGGTCTGGTGGTCTCGCAGGCAGTAGCGTTCGGAGCGGGGTTCTGCGTCACCTGGGGAGTGTCGTCGTATCACGCAAATTCGACATCGGATCGGGACGACAGAAGTGAGCCTCGCGGGTGAAACTGTTCGAGTGACCCCGGGGATGAGTGTACTGATCGGATCTTGGACCTTGACGATCCGCGACTTGCAAGTTTGAGACACTGGGTGCCTGCAATATGCCAACAGTTTACGTGAACGACACGCCGGTTGAGATCGGCAATGGGAAGCTCAACTGCATCCAGGCCGCGGGGCTCGGTGGGGTGCTCGTTCCGTCGTACTGCTGGCATGAAGCGCTGACGGTAGTCGCCTCCTGCCGGATGTGTCTGGTCGAGGTCGGGGATCGTAAGCCGGACGGCACGATTGTCATGCAGCCGAAGGTTGTTCCCGGGTGCCAGACTCCCGTCAAGGACGGTTCGGTGATCGTCACTGGCGAGTACGACAAGCGGAATCCGGCGGTCGCACCACTCAACTACCCGGCCGATTTTCTCAAAGGCGGCAAGCCAGGCGAGCGGGCCAAGAAATCGCAGGCCGACACCCTCGAAGGGTTACTCATCAACCACCCGCTTGATTGCCCGGTCTGCGACAAGGCCGGCGAGTGCAAACTCCAGGACTTTAGCTACAAATACGGCCGGTCCGAAACGCGGATGGTGGACGACAAGAACACCCCGCCCAACAAGCCGCAGATCTCGAGCAAGATCACGCTGTTCACCGACCGCTGCATCATGTGTACCCGGTGTGTCCGGTTCACCCGGGAGATTTCTGGCACCGCCGAGTTGACGGTGACTGGCCGCGGGCACCATGAGGAAATCGACGTCTTCCCCGGTCGCCCGCTGGAAAACAAGCTCGCCGGGAATGTGGTCGATCTCTGCCCGGTTGGAGCGCTGGGGAGCAAGGATTTCCTCTACACACAGCGGGTCTGGTATCTCAAAACGGTTGATGGGGTTTGCTCGGGATGTAGCACCGGTTGTAGCACCCACACCGACACGAACAAGGACATCGTCTACCGCCTCCGACCGCGTGTCAACCCCCAGGCCCAGGGGCACTTCATGTGCGACGATGGCCGGCATGGGTATCACTTCGCCAATTCGGGCGAGCGGTTCCTCCGTCCACAGGTGAAGACCGATGGGCGGTTCCAGGCGGCTTCGTGGGCACAGGTGACTCCGCAACTCAAGCAAGACATCGGCGCGGCCATCGGGCAGAATCCGGGTGGGGTGGTTGTCGTGCTGTCGCCGTTTTTAACGGTTGAAGAAGCCTTCCTGTTCGCCACATTCTTCAAGGGACTCTCGGCAGACGTCCGACTCGCTCTGGGACCGGTCCCGGTGATTGGGGAGGATGATCGTTACCCGAAGGATGTGAAGGGGCAGCCGGTTGAACCCGTGAAATTCACCATCCGGGCCGAGAAGTGCCCGAACCGCCGGGGAGTCGAAGCCGTCCTGTCGCACTTCCAGGGCTCCGTGATCCCGTTCGCCGACCTTGTGCGTCAGGATCTCGCAGCGATGTGGTTTGCAGGCGGTTACCCGTTCAAGGAACATCTGGAAGCGGCCTTCCCGGCCGACTGGAAAGCCCCGAGTTTGCTGGTCGCCCAGGATCTGTTCCCGACGCTCCTGACGGCATCGGCGAAGTACGTGCTACCGGCCACCGCATCGTTCGAGAAAGAGGGAACGTACGTCAATCATGCTGGGCTGGCCCAGACCTTCCCGCGAGCGACCCGACCGCCACAGGAGGCCCGGACCGAGCTGCAACTGGGCTTCGATCTGCTCGGCCGACGTGGACTGGTGCAGACGGCCACGATTCGCGCGGAAGTGGCCGCGGCGATTCCGCTGTTTGGGCCGATTGGGGGAGCGGTGGTGCAGAATGGGGTGAAGGTGGGAACCTAACCCCCTAACCCCCTTCCCTAGGAAGGAAGGGGGGACAGGAGGCACGAACGTTACGGGCGAGGAGCTTGCCCACCGGCTCAACATCTGGTTTGGCGGCGGAGGCCACATGCAGTGGCGTGCGTTGATAGTGATTGGGGTTGGGGCTGCAACCGGCTGCTCGGGTAGCGGTCGGCCGATCGAGTATGTTGTCCCAGATGGGTACACAGGGCGGGTGTGGGTGTTACTGGACCCCGAAGCCCCTGACTTGCCAGTGGTGAACGGCCGCTATCGGGTAATGTTCCCAGCAAGCGGAGTGTTTCGGGTCAAGTCGATGTCCCCGTTTGAGCATTGGCACGAGGCGTCCGCACGGTACGAACATGGGAGGTCTCTCCCGACGGATCTCCTCAGCGGGAGCAGTCAAGTCGCTCCGACCACAATGGGGATGTGGTCCGGACCGCGCGGATCGACGTGGCCGGACCAGCGAGACTATATCGTTTGGGTGGTGGGGACAGAGGAGGACTTCAAGGCGCTCGGAGTCAACCACCTCGCCCCACCTGAGTCGCGATAACGCCTTCTCCCAGCCACTCGCTGCCGTTGATGGCCGCCCCAAGTGGAAGCAGTTGGAATCGGGTTACCGAGACGGGGCCGAATCATGGTGAGCGCAACTACACTGCCCACAAGCGAGCCGCGGACCCGGCCGGGTGTCCCGATCCGACTCCGCGGGATGAACTGGGGCGACTACCTGGCTCTGTCGGACCTGATCGACCCACGCACCCGGACCTCGTTCAGTGAGGGGGTGATGGAGATCATGACTCTCTCTTTCGAGCATGAATTCTGGGCCGCCCTGATCGGTCGACTGATCGAGGCACTGACGGAAGAACTCGACCGGCCCTGCCAGAGCGCTGGGATGACGACATTCCGCCGCGACGACCTCGAACGCGGCCTGGAGCCCGATCGGTGCTACTACCTGGAGAACGAGGAGCGGGTGCGGACCAAACGGCGGATTGACCTGTCCGTCGACCCGCCACCAGACCTGGCGATCGAGGTCGAGATTACCTGTGATGCGACAGCGCGGATGGGGATCTACGCTGCCATCGGGGTGCCGGAAGTGTGGCGGTTTGACGGGACGAAACTCACCGTTTACCACCGCACGACCGTGGGGGAACTGGCCGAGGCAAGCCAGAGCCGGCATTTCCCGTTCCTGCCGCTGGCCGAGTTGGTGGGGTTTCTGCATCGTCGCGGCCAGGCCAGCGAGACGGCCATTGTGAAGTCGTTCCGCGAATGGGTTCGGCAGCAGGTCGCTCGCAACTGGCAGCCTGAAGGAGGCTGATGTCAGGCGAGTGTCACCGCGTCGGGAATGCCCAGGGCTTCCGCCCTGGGCTAAGAACGAACGCCCCATCCGGGGCGAAGAGCGAGCGGCCTGCGGCCGCGGTATCAGAAGGTTTGAGCCGCAGAGCGGCGGCCGTTCTGAGCCCAAGGCGGAAGCCCTGGGAACCCTGACCGCGTCGTGCAATTGGGATCTCTCTCTCTCGTTCATTGGGAAGGTAGACATGCCCGAGTTTGACCCCAAGATCCTCGCCATCGTGATCGTCGGCCTGATGGGCGGCGTGCTTGGCGTCGTCGGCTACCTGACACTGGCCGAGCGCAAGATTTCGGCGTGGATTCAGGACCGGATCGGCCCGAACCGGGTCGGCCCCAGGGGGCTCCTCCAACCACTCGCGGACGGTGGGAAGTTCTTCCTCAAAGAAGAGGTCATCCCGGACCACGTCGACAAGGTGTTCTACCTGCTCGCGCCAGCGGTGGCGGTGATCACATCGATGCTGGCGATTGCCGTCGTTCCGTTCGGGTCGACCGTCCCGGCTCCTGACCCGCAGCCGACCGTGGCCGGGTTTGATGCGGCCCAGACCGAGTACCGGAGCCACTTCTCGGCCGTCATGGCCCCCGGGCTCGATGTGGGTGTCCTCTACGTGTTCGCCCTCGGCAGCCTTGCTGTGTACGGGGTGATCCTGGCCGGGTGGAGCGCGAATAACAAGTACTCGCTCCTTGGCGCGCTGCGATCGTCGGCCCAGATCATCAGCTACGAGATTCCACTCGGGCTATCGGTCCTCGGGGTCTTTCTGATCGTTGGATCGCTGAATTTGGAGAAGATCACCGCCTGGCAAGCGGACAGCAAACTCTGGCTGGTCTTCTTCCAACCCCTTGGTTTCTTCCTGTTCCTGGTCAGCTCATATGCCGAGGGGAGCCGGCTTCCATTCGACCTGCCCGAGGCCGAGCAGGAACTCGTGGGTGGTTATCACACCGAATACTCCAGCATGAAACTCGGCCTGATGTTGATGACCGAATACGTCCATCTGGTGACCGCCGGGTTCATCATCGCGATCCTGTTCTTCGGCGGATCCAGTTTGTTTGGCCTGGAAACATTGATCGAGAACCCAATCGCGGCGGCAGTTGTCAAGGCGGCGATCCTGATTGGCAAGATGCTCTTCTACTGCATCTTCGCCCAGTTCGTCCGGTGGACAATCCCCCGATTCCGATTCGATCAGTTGATGAACATCGCCTGGAAAGTGATGATCCCGCTTGCTCTGCTCAACCTGCTGTGTGTGATCGTGGTGAAGCAGTTCGAGGGGCCGCTCGTTGCACTCACCATCACCTCCGCAGCGCTGTTCGTTGGGGCAGGGCTGATGTCGGTCCGATACAGCGGATCGGTGAGCAACCCGAAGCGGCCGGTCCGGAAGTTGCCGCCAGGAATGCCGGTTGGGGTGGTCTGAGGGCGGGGGAGTCGACAGTTGGCAGTTCGCAGTTAAGGCGTTGGGCAGGAGATAGAGTACCCGGAATGGTGTGGTGGTGTATCAGGTTTTCACCTCCCCCGGTTGCGGGGGAGGTCGGCGAGGCTTTGCTCGCCGGGAGGGGGTTGAGCCTTCACCACACGGGAAGCCTCTACCCCACCCGCCTGCGGCGACCTCCCCGCTAGCGGGGAGGTACACAACCCCCGGGCTGCGGTGGGTGTATTATCACCTGCCCCACGCCTAACAGCACGACTGCCAAGGGCGGAAACGAACTGCAAACTGCAAACTGCAAAAAACGGTGCCATATGCCGATGACCGAAAACGACGTCCGGTGGGTGCAGGATCCGAAACTCGGGTTCTGGGATCAGGTCTACCTGCCGGCCATGATCGACGGGCTGAAAACCACCATTGGCCACATGTTCGGGAAGAAGCTCACCGAGCAGTATCCGGAGCAGGAGCCGAAACTCCCGCCCAACTATCGCGGCGTTCACCGTCTGAACCGGGATGTCGAAGGGCGAGTGAAGTGTGTCGCCTGCTACATGTGCGCGACTGCTTGCCCCGCTCACTGTATCGACATCATCGCCGCTCCCGCCCCGACCGAGTGGACCGGACGCGAGAAGTACCCCGAAACATTCGTAATCGACGAACTCCGATGTATCTACTGCGGGATGTGCGAGGAAGCCTGCCCGGTCGACGCGATCGAACTGACTTCCCTGTACGACCTTACCGGGCTCAGCCGCGAGCAGATGGTGTTCGACAAGGAGAAATTGCTCAGCGTGTTCGACATGACAACGAAAGCCGGCACCGACCCGGTGCGTACTCAGGGTGGAAGGTTGAGTGTGTCGTCGGAGCCGCCGCCGGGCAAATAAGTGACTGCTGCGTGTCTGATAGATGAACTCGTCCGGAGTGTCGCATTGATGGAAAGACGATTAGACGCATAAACGGGAGGGCGAGG
>PLDW01000118.1 GCA_003136315.1 Gemmataceae bacterium
TCCGCACGCCCTGAAGGGCGGCAGCTTCTCAGGCCAACCCGCCCTACGGCGAGCTTAACGCCTGACAGCCGTGTCCCGGCTGGTGTGAGCGGTTGAGAATCGTGATTGCGGCGTTGTGGACCCGATCGCGGGAGTTGCCACATTCGCAGGTGTACCAGCGATCTTTCAGGGAGAGTTTCTGCCGATGGCCGCACTGGCAACATTCCTGGGTGGTATAGGCGGTATCAACAAGCACGAGCTTCCGGCCAGCGTTTTCTCATCGCAGGTTTTGCAGCCGTTCCTTGAGTTTCTGCTGCCGGTTCGCCCGGCCCAGATTTCGTTCCCCCTGCACCAGACTCTGGAACTCCAGCCCAATATCAGCCTGTTCTCCTTTGATCTTGAGAAACGGACGCAGAAGCCGGAGGAAATCAGCAGCCTGGCGACTGGTCAAAGTCCAGTGATAGCAGGGGCGGGCTGGGTTTTTCCTGCTGTTTACCCTGATATGGCCACCAAAGGTTTGCTGGAGCCAATTATGAAGCCTCATGTCGGTGTTAGCGACAGAAGCCAGCAACCACCATCGGGGACCACCCCCCGCGCTTTTGTTCCGATTGATTGCAATAGTCCCCTCTCCGTCGAAGATGCCAGCGGTATAGAGAATGTCGGACTCGGAAGGAGTTTTTTTGAGGCCAAACTTCATGTCGGCAATCGATACCCCTCGCCTCTTCATTGCGACGATTACCGACTGGCGATGAATCCCAAGAGTCGCGGCAACATCCTCAACTTCGCTGCCATCGCGGAGCATCCGTTCCACCTGATCGCCGTCAACCCTTCTTACCTGCTCCCGATGAAAACAACCACAACTCACTGTGTACCCACCCCGAAGAGAGGAACCGCGAATGGGTTTTTCAACTCCACAAAGACACCGACAGAGCCAGTATTTTTGGCCTGCTTTTTCGGCCGACTCCCTTACCACAGTGAGCCGGCCAAATACTTTTTGAGTCAAGTCTTTGACGGCAGGTGGCATGATGTCGATCTCCTGATGGGACTCCTCTATCTTAGTGGATTAATCAACAAACACAATGCCAGGAGCTTTGCTCTGGAGGCGTTGCTTGAAGTATCCCCAGCCGGCATCCAGGATGCTTTTGGCGAAGTGGCCATGCACCATGCGTGTGATCGACAGATCCTCGATAGCGATCAGGGCGAACCGCCCGACCAGATCGCAGACCACTTTGTTGAGGTAGTCCTTGCGCTGGTTGGCGACATGCTCAGCATGGGTCGCAAGGCGACGGATTGCCTTGCGACGGTTAGAACCGCCTTTCTTTTTGCGGGCAACGGAGCGTTGGAGGACACGGAGTTTGGCTTGCGAGGAACGATACCAGCGTGGGTTCTGGACCTGCTCCCCGTTGGAGAGGGCGAACAGGGTGGACAGGCCGGCATCAATGCCGACCTCGGTTTCCACGGGGGGCAATGGCGTTGCTTCGACCTCGCAGGAGAAAGCGGCGAACCACTTGCCGGCTTTGCGGACGATTCGGACCGTCTTGACGGTGCCTTCAAGCGGGCGATGCCAGCGAATCGCCACCCTGCCGATCCCCGAGATTCGCAACCTCCGACCGTCGATCTTGAACCCGTTACCGAGTTCTTTGAGCCCGAACGAGTGGAACCGATTGCGTCCCTTAAATCGCGGGTAGCCGGGCTTCTCCCCAGCCTTGACGCGACGGAAGAATGCCTGGAACGCCTTGTCCAGATCCGCCACAACCCCCTGAAGAATGTGGCTGTGGATGTCCGTTGCGAAAGGGTTGTTGACCTTGTGGATTTTGACCCGCCGCAGTTGCTCCGTCTTGCCCAGTGTTCGCCCCTCTGTCTCGTAAACGGCCTTCCGTTCCAACAGGCAATCGTTGTAGAACCGCCGCGCTGTCTCCAGCGTGGATTCCAGCCCAGCACGTTGCGAGGATGTAGGGTACAGTCTGTATCGGAAGACCTTGAACACTTAGATACCCCTCTGCGCTTCGATGTAGCGTTCGATGGTCTCAGCCGAGACATTCCCGGCCGTGGATGCGAAGTAGGACCGCGTCCACATCGACGGCAATTTCCGAAGGTGAGGGAAGTCGTTGCAGAGCTTGAAGGAGGTGAGCCCCTTACACTCCTTGACGACTTCGGCAGCGGAATCGACCGGCCACACCCGCACGAACAGGTGGACGTGATCCGGCTGAATCGCCAGTTTCAGGACCTCCCAGCCGTGTTCCTGACACTTGCCTTCAATGAGCTTCTGACAGGCCGCTTTGACCTCTCTCACCAGAACAGGCTTCCGCCTCTTGGGGCACCAAATCAGGTGGTAGACAATGAGGTGAACGCGGTGTTCGTCCCGTTGCTAGTCCATAATTCCAGTGTAGACTACAACATCAATATTGACAAAGTCGGTAACCTGGCTAAAGCCTGAAAGAGGTCACGTCGCGGTTTGCAGAGAGGACGCTCGCTCGGTAGATTGATCGTCGCAAATCATTGCGATGGTTAATCTTCGGGAGACTCAATGTCTCCGTCGGGTCGACTGCACCGGGTAACAACCTCAAGTGGCATAGTGGAATTCAAGGGTTTTTGCTTGGATCACACTGGTTCCCTCGCAAACCGTGAACTGACCTCAGCCTGAAATCCCCTAACCACTGCCACTGAAGTGGCGTGGCTTGCGGCGGGCTAAAGCCCTGAATGGTCAGCAGTGGCACCACGTAGGCCTCGCCCTGCTCGTGTGCAGGTGAGTAGTGTAGGGTTGGTGGATGGGGTGTTCAATTTCCATTCCGCCATTCCATTCCCTTCACCATTTACCGGATTCCTCCACGTTCCGCACGAGTCGGCCGAGCAGGGAGGTTGCAGGATATTCGCTCCAGAGAATAAACGTGGCACTCGGGCTCCAACAGGCAGAACCCAAAAAGAAAGAGAAAACTGCGGTTTCGTTCTTAATATATTTCTCCCGCACACGTTTCGTATCCGGCAATAATTGACCAGTCTGTTGAATCGCTGGCTCTTCCCCAACTTGTGCCGTTCGCCTCGGCGCGGTAATTTTTACCAGTCACAAGAAATTGAAGCGAGGGGAGCATCCACCCCTCACCTTCATTCGTCTTGCCCACATGATATTCGCCTGATGGCACACCGGCACCTTTGGAGCCCACCTCATGCTGTCGATGAAGAGCCTGTTCCGTCAGCGGATGTCTCGCCCTCTACCCCAGCAGGTCCGACAACCCGGTCCGCCCCTGAACCGATTGAGATTAGCGTTCGAAAGTCTTGAGGACCGTATCACTCCGGTTGTTCGGGTGTACACCTCCGCTGCCGAGACCACCCTTATCAACACTTACTCGGGGGTTGGGGCGTTGGCGGCGGCGGTGAACGACGCTTCGACAGTCGACGGAGATTACATCGTTGTCGACACCATCGGGACGAGCACGTACAACAGCCCTGGGCTCATTTCAAAAACACTGACAATTGTTGGGCCAAATGATGGAATTGATCCAAACACCAGCGATCGGGTGCCAGAGGTTGATATCGACACAACAGCGGCCGCCGGTGGCGTCATCCAAGTCGCCAGTAACGTGACCGTTGCGATCCGTGGGTTCTCCTTTGTCACCCCCGGTGGATTGGGGGCGTTGGAGGCAACGAATACGGGGTACTCTGTCGACTTTTCCGACAACGTGGTCACTGGACAGATACCGGTCTATCGAGACGTGTACCTCGACTCGTTCAACGGGACAGGTTACACATCGGCCCTCATCTCGCACAACCTGTTTAACAAGATGGGAGACCCAAATCACGCTGCGATCAATATCGCGGCTGGTTCAGACGCCATTGTCGAGAACAACGTCATCCTGGGGGGGTTCAACGGGGTCCAAATCGGGGTTGAGCAACCTGGGTTGACCGTCAACAACCCCCTGGTCACAAACAACTACATCGCCAATACCAGTCACGAAGGGATTCAGGTCGCCGACTTCGCGGACAATCTGATTCTGACTGATAATACAGTCGTGAACGCAAACACAGCCAACGTGGCTCAAGCAGGTGGGATTCGGATTCTCACGTTCTACGGCGGAGAGTTCGGACAGACCGCCAGCACGCCAGGAGCCCTCCTGGGTCCGGGTGGCACCCTGACGATTGCCAACAACCTCATCACCGGCTCGAACAACGGAATCTTCTTCTCTGACGGGTTCTATCCGCCGGACCTGACATCTCTGCTGATCAGCCAGAACTATGTGACTGGCAACTCTGGAGATGAGTTCAACACGGGGGACGTCGCTGACGCAACTGTCGACCTCTCGGGGAACTATTTCGGGACGGCCTCGCCAGCCGCGATCAACGCCCTCATCCAGGGCACCCGGCCTGCGACCGTGGGGGCGTACCTGAACGCCGGTACGAATACTCGCACTGGAGCGCTTTCACAGACCTCTGGGGCGTGGGGGTTCATCCCCGATCCGACCGCGGTGCAGATGATCGTCCCGGTTCGGAGTGCGACTTCGGGGCTCACGGATGTGAACGGCGTCATCCAGATCGGAGTCGACCGGGCTTCGCCCGGGATGACCGTTGAAGTCATGGCGGATACGTTCGCCGAAAATGTGACCACGTTTCAAAACGTGACCCTGCTGGGGGTCGGCCCTGTGGTCATCGCCCCTAGTAGCGGAAACGCCCTGACGGTCACCGGCGGCACAACCCTCCTGGATGGGACGTTCGCCACTGGGACAGGGCCAGCGGTCGTCAACTCCGGCGGGACGCTGGGCGGGACAGCATCCTATGCGGGTGCGGTTACGATCAATACGGGCGGCACGATCAACCCCGGGAACGGGGGAACCTCGATCGGCACACTGACCATCGGCGGCCTCGCGTTCAATGGCGGCACCTTCGATGTCGACTTCTCCGCCAACACGTCGGATTCGATCGCGACCGCCGGCCCAGTCAACCTTGATGCTGGAACTCCCGGAGTCTTTGTGATCGACAGCGAGTCCGGAGTCACCACAGGCGGTACGGAGTTCCCGCTGATCAACTACACCGGCTCGGGCGTGATCACTAACCCACCACTGACAAATGCCCCGGAAGGCGGGGCCACCACGATCAATGGACTGGCGGCTTACTACACTTATAGCGGCATCACCGGGAAGGATTTCGCCCTGATCACTTCCGGGAATGCGACCATCTTCGCCAACGGTGCCTTGACTGTCCGCAAGGACGCGACTGGCGGGGCCAGCAACATCCAGCTTCTCCAGGGCAACACCATCATTGACGAGCGACCACTCGCCAGCATTCCCGCGAGCGCGACCTACACCATCGACTCGGACGGCGGGTCGACCGATAGTCTCACCGTTGATTACACGAACTCCCCGCCTGTCCCGGCCGGACTGTTCGCCACCAACATCGCGTACAACGAATCCGGCTCGCCTGCGAGCCTCACAATCAAGAACGGGAAATTCGGGAAGATCGCCTTCACCTCGTCGAGCACGACCGCCGAGACGATCCAGGAATACACCAACGCGATCGACACCATCCCGGTCACCACGATCACAGCAACGGGTGTGAGCACGGTCAGTGACACGACCATGAACACAGGGATTGCCATCGTCAACCTGCCAAATTTGCTACCCGGGACGGGGAGTACCACATTCGGGACGGCGCTGTCCGGGGTTGGGGTGACTCAGTTCGTCAGCAACCTCTCCCCACCCACCACATTCGGGGACCCGGCCACCAACCTCGCCATTAACCTGGCCGCGGCGGGGAGCTTAACCCTGAACAAGATGGACTCCTCGTTCAGCCCGTCAAGTGGAGTCCAGGTCACTGGCAGCAATGGGAACGACACCTTCACGGTCAACTGGATCGCTTCCCAGGCAGTCACGATCAACGGTGGTGGGGTCGCTGCCGGTGGGGCCGATCAGGTGAACATCAATGCCGGGACGACCGCCGGAACTCCGGGGTCCTCCGGGGCCGGGCCGGTGGTCCTGACAGACGCCGGCCCTGGCACGGACAACTACATCGTGACCCTGACTGGCACCGGTAGTGGCGACACAATCGATATCAATGACCTGAACACGGCCAGCTACACTCACGCTTCGGCCCCGTTCCCAACCATCACGACTGCGTTCGGTCCAGCAACCGTCGGGGTGAACGGGACCAAGGTGCTCTCGTATGGGTCGACTGCCAACCTGTCGGCCCTCACGGTCGTCGAGACGGGCGGGACGAACACTTACAACATCCAGTACACCGACAGCGGCGACACCAGCGGGTCGTTCCTCCCGGCGACCGTGACCCTGGACACGACCACCGGCAACGACATAGCCAACCTGATCGGGACCAGTAACCCGGACACGATTGATGTCGGGTACACCACCACCGGGGTGGCCACGGGCCTGGGGACGAACGTCGTGTACCGGTCGGGCAGTGCGTACGTCAAGACGCTCAATGTGTACGGCCGGGACAAGCCGGTCATCGCCACGCCCTCCTCACCGGCGATCGGGGACACCTTCAAGGTCACTCCCGATGCGTACACGGCCATCAACATCAACGGTGGCAACTCGCCCAACGGGTACGGCGACACGCTGATCCTGAACGCCCTCGGGCTCGTGAACCCAGTGATCAGTCCGATTCCCGCCCTGCCGAGCGGAATGATTACCAGCAGCAACCGGCAGACGGTGACCTGGAACTCGATCGCGAGCATTCCGGTGCCGCTGGGGCTGGGTGGGACGTTTGACTTCCAGCCCTCGACCTCGGCAACGCAGCCAGGGTTCCTGCCGGTGTTTCCGACGGATACTCCCACCAGTGGCCAGTATGCCAATGCCAACGATGGCTGGCTCAACTCGGGTGCGGGTGCTTACGATCGGGGAGCCACCTATGGCGCAGCGGGGGTACCGGATTCACCGGAGTTGGCGACTCTGCTCCAGACGGCCGAGTGGGGCAACGATGGAGGGGGGGCCAACGATGGTCAGTTCCAGGTCACCGTCGCCCCCAACCAGATCGTACAGGTCACTGCCTACATCGGTGACACCTTCGGTTCTGGTCGAGATCTGATTAACGTCTATGTCGGCACTCCGGGCAACCCCTACGAGAGCCTGCTCAACCCGTCATCCAGTACTTTCGACACGTTTGCCTCGACCTCGTACAAGTACGTGTCGTACTCGGGGATGTTCAACCCGGGGAGCAGTTCCACTCTGGTGTTCACCATCGACAAGCCGTATGGGGGGACCAGTTCCTTCTGGACGATCAGTGGGCTGGACGTCCGACCGATCGGACTGGTCGCTCCGCTGTCACTGACCCGTGCGGATTCGGCCCCGTTCAGCCAGCCCCAGGTGGCCAATGGGATGACAATCGACACCTACAACGGCAGTGGAGCCGCCCCATACGCAGAGTTGACAATCAACCCGCAGTACGGAACACCGTACGGGACCGATATCGACCCGGCGGTAAAGGGGTTCCAGGTGCAGGCCAACGCACTGGGAGACTTCACGTTCCAGATTCTGCGTCCGACGGGGAGTGGGCCGTCGCTGATCACGGTGACGGACGTGACGGGTGCGAGTGGGACCGGGCAAATCGGGCCGACTGCGGCTGGCGGGCTGGCGGTCAGCCCCACCCCGTATTTGCTACCAAACCCGGTCTACCAGACCTACACTCTGCCGGTGCTGCGTCGGATCGATTTTGGCCCGCTGGGCACACCTGTTGCGTCCGACAGTGGCCCGGCCTATCTGGAGTTCGACAACTCGCCGTACATTTCGACGGCAGCGAACGCTCTGGGCTGGATCGGGACGGCCCCGACCACTTTCGACAGCGGTGGGAGCCCCAACAACCTCCAACGCGACGGTGTGTATGGGACATCCGCGACCCCGGGTGACTTCGAGCTGGACATGCCGGCTACCAACACGGTGTACAGTGTGACGGTGCTGCTGGGTGACCCGGTCAGCGCGGAGAGCGGGATGTTTGTCGAGGTGGTCGACCCGGCGACTGGGACGATCATCGAGAGCACCCCGGTGACGGGAGTGAGCACTGTCGCCGGTCAATCGACCAGCTTTACATTCCCAGTGACGAGCGACTCCTCGGGTCGAATCCGGCTGTGGTTCGGGGTGTCGACTGCTCCGGCAAATGGGTTCTGGACACTCCAGGATGTGGAGGTTCGTCCGGAGGTGGGAACAGCATTGCCGCCCGTCGGGACGCAGGCGGACTTGACACTGAGCGCGGGGCCGAACAACACGACGTACGCCGGGACGGCCAGCGGGACGGGTGGGACGTACTCGGCGACTCTGTTGCCAGGGACAGTGACGGCCAACGGGACGACTTCGACGACCTACACGATCAGCGGCGCGACGCCGAACTCTCTGATCACAGTGTCGACGACCCTGGGAACGCTGACTACCGCGGACGCAGGTCCGACCTACACGGGAATCCAGGTGCTGGCAAACGGGAGTGGGACGGCGACCTTTGCGATCACGGCCCCGCTATCGACGACGGCCCAGACGAGTACGATCGCGGTGACCGAGGTGACCGGAGCCAGTCTGGGGGTGTTCACGCAGAACTATACGGGATACACGCCTCCACCTCCACCAACGAGCCCGCCGCCCGCGGTCGTCCAGCAGTTCGACTTCACGTCTGGGACGCCGCAGACCGGTTTCACCGCGGTGCCGAGTTCGACGGTGTACACGCCGACGATCGGGTATGGGTGGCAGATGGCGGTGAACAGCTACGACCGTGGAGCGGGGTCGGTCCCGGCTCCGTATCCAGCCAATCTGTTCCGGGCAGGAGCATGGGGGGAAGGGAGCGGCACGTTCGAAGTGTCGGTGCCGGTGGGCACTACGGATGATGTGCGGGTGTACGTGGGCGATCCGTATAACGCCTGGGCGGGGATCACGGTCAGCGTGGATGGGGGAACGCCGGTGGGTGTGAACGCGGTGGCCCAACGCTATGGGTATGTGACGCTGCCGGGCAACGCGGTCCCCTCGGGGTTGCTATCGGTGACAATCAGCGGCGGGATCTGGGTGGCCAGCGGTGTG
This sequence comes from Gemmataceae bacterium, assembly GCA_003136315.1. Taxonomy (GTDB): domain Bacteria; phylum Planctomycetota; class Planctomycetia; order Gemmatales; family Gemmataceae; genus Urbifossiella. Next base: position 8,979 of record PLDW01000118.1, read on the forward strand.
GAGGTGGCGACCACGGGTGGTTTGCCGACCCCGGCAACAGGTGCGACGAATCCGATCACGGCGACGGGGACACGTTTGGAGTTTACCACGGGAACGGTGTACAGTGGGTTCACCGCGGTGTCCGGTTCGACGCTCTACAGTCAGGGTGCGCAGTACGGGTGGGCGAGTGCGGTGAATGAGGCTGTTCGTCCGGCGTCGGAGTTCCCGTCGAGTTCGCCGCTGACAGCGGCCGGGAAGACGTTCTACGGTTCGATCGCGTATGGAGCGGGGAGTAGTACCTTTGAGATCGCGGTGCAACCGGGAGCGACTTACTCGATTCAGGTGTATGAGTCCGATCCGTACAACGCCTGGTCGGGGATTTCGATCAGTGCCGAGGGTGGGACGACGGTGACAGCGACGGCGACGAGTAATCCACCGGGCGTGTACGATCTGACGGGTCAGGATGTGAACGGAGACGGGGTATTGACCATCACCATCGGCGCACCGACCTGGGTGCTCAACGGGATCGACATCGTGCAGATGGGGAACCCATTACCCGCAGCACCAAATTGATCCGAGTGAAAGGGCACCCAGGCGGCCCTCTTGAGAACGGAGTTGCCGATGACTCGCCTGGCGGCCACCCGCCGGGCGATTTGCGTTTTGCAGACCCTAATACGTTTGTAATGTCAAGATGAGTTGATTGCAGAGTTATCGAGGCGGTGCAGCAATGATAAAATCGATCTCACGAGCAATTGCACCCACCCCAGTGACGTTTGGGTGAAAAGAGTCAGTCCAGCCGTATCCGCGGCAGGTTGATTGCCTTCGACTTTACTTGCTGTGGGGTTGGGTGAGATGGTGGGCGCGACTAAGTTACCATGACTTGTTGGTGACACTTCTGCCTTCTTACTGGGGAACGACCCAAAATGGCGAGGTGCTACCGGCGGCGGCCTGTTCGAGAGGATCAGGCCAGCCTCATCGGCCTCGATCCGTGCCTGCGGGTAGGCGGATTGAACCTGGTGAAGGGTTTGCGGGAAATTCCGGCAGAAATCCCGGAGCCGGGCGAACCCTTGCCCGAATTGTTCGTACGTGGCAGCCAGGTAATCTGTTGCGGCTTTCCAGATGGGATGCGATGCAGCCTCAGGGGCAAGCCAGGCGGGAACGTCGAGTGCCACTGATCACGACGGCAGGGCAGCGACTGCACGATGATCCAGGAGAACAGCGTACTTGCCCAAGCTCTGGAAATACTCCTCGCTCTACCGGACGGTCGCGGGCCACAACACACGCTGGTTCGGCTGTTTGGGGACCAGGAGGCCGGATGCGGAGAGGTTCTGCGTGTTGACCTGGACCGTCCCTTTTCTGCATTGGTTGCGGCTTTCGCGCTGTGAATCGCCGTGCGAACGATCCCACTCATCAACCTCAGCAGCTTGGACACTGTAAACAGCCACCACGTTGCCGAAGGGAACCCGTCGTCCCAGTCGCCCCCAGCCTCCCACCTCACGTAATGGCGGATCGTCGCTTCATCCAGCGGATCGACGCGCCGGAAGGTCCATGCGGGCGCGGCGAAGATCGATTCCCGGCACTGCTTGGACAAATAAGGTCGGCCAGTGATTCACACCGGACACTCCCGCCACGACGACTCGGGAAACACGACGCCACTTCTTCGCCAAAACCCACTACACAACGCCGAGGCTAGCTTCGAGAACCGCATCGCGGCCTCGTCCATCACCCTGTCCCAGCTCCAGAATTATCCTGTGGTCGATTGAGAATCGGTGGTGAAATGCAGAAATCCTTGCACAGAAACAGCGCCCGGGAATTCGGGGCCATTGGTGGTTTCCCCCAGCCGCGGGCACATTCAACTGCCCCGAGCGGGCGGCAGCAGCCCCTCTCGGCGATATCGCAGCAACTCGTCGTGGGATACGACCCAGGCCGCGTGCTTTCCACGTCCGCTGCTTTTCTTTTCGGCGCGGATGCGGCCCAGCCGACACCACTCCCGGACGGTGAACTCGGCCTTTCCCACTAATCGGGCGAACTCGTCAACCGAGTACCAATCTTTGACCGTTTCTCGCTCCACGAGGGCGGTCAAGACTGACTCAATTCGCTCAAGCCGTTGGATGACACCTGTCATTTCTTCCTCGTCCATGACACTCGCCCCCGTTCGAAACCCGGCCGGTTCAAGAGAAGCGGGCAGATCAGTAGCCCGCAGCTTGGTTTATTTATCAAACAATTTTATGAGTAACACCCAATGATGCTCTGTGACCCCATGAGGCGATGCACCCACTAACTATGCCAGTGGCGAGTGGCCCTTGCTCTGCCTCCGGATGAATTCCTCCGGCGGAATCCGCACTCCGTTGGCCCCGCCCGCGAACCATCCGAGCACCAACCTGCCACTTGTTGCACAGCTTGTCTCACACTGGCCGGATTGCCGTGACCCTGATCGCATTGTGGCAATAGAGTGCCCACGGCCTCCGACTGGTGGTCCGAGGGATCAGCCACCCCAGGTCCGAGCAATGGTCACTTCGACCTCAACCGGAATGGGGTCGATGAGTGGGGCCATCCCATCCTTCATGCACTTGATCAGCCACTCCTTTGCTCGGTCAGCCTCTGCCTGCTCGCACTCGATCACGATCTCGTCATGGACAAACAACACCGGGAACGCCCCTGGGCACTCGGCCCTCCGCTCCCAGGGCCAGCGCGAACTCTGGGTAATCTGGGGTAATTGGGTGATGGTGGTTTTATTTGTAACCAGTCCCCCTTTGTTTGTATACCCTCCTCCGTAGGACTGTGAGGACAACCGGTCAGGGAGGGTCCAGAGATGGCCAAGCTCGAGCATGTCGGCTTGGATGAAGTCATCGGTTATTTTGACAACCTGGAAGACCCCCGTTCCACCATCAATCGTCAGCATCCGCTGGTCAGTGTCGTGGTTATTGCGATGATGGCGGTGTTGGCCGGGGCCGGTGGCCCGACCGCGATCGCCAGGTGGGCTGTACTCAAAGAGGAGTTGCTCCTGCGACTGCTGAAGTTGCCCAACGGCATTCCTCGCAAGGACGTGTTCCGACGCGTCCTGTCGCTGCTGAAGCCGGATGTCTTTCACACCTGTTTCGTGAACTGGTTGGAGTCGTTGCGTGCCAAGGCGGCCAAGGCGACGGGCGTGGACCGACCCGTTCTGGCGGTGGACGGGAAGACCGCCCGACGCAGCCATGATCGCAGCAAAGGTCTGGGAGCGTTGCATTCGGTGAGCGTCTGGGCGAGCGAATACGGCTTATCTCTGGGGCAAGTCGCCTGTGCCGAGAAATCGAACGAAATCACTGCGATTCCTGAGCTGTTGCGGCTGGTAGACATCAAAGGCGCGATCATCACGATTGACGCCATGGGGACACAGAAGGCAATTGCCGAGCAAATCATCGCTGGCGAGGCCGACTATATTTTGGCTCTGAAGGGGAACCAAGAGACGCTGCATCAGGCGGTCATCGATTACATCGACCAGCAAAGCGAAAACGATTTTGCTAAGGTGGCGGTTCGTCGACATGTGACCGAAGAGACAGGACATGGGCGGGAAGAAATCCGCAGCTATATTCAGATGCCAGTCCCGGAAACTTTGCCAGGGTTGGAGTTGTGGGAAGGCCTGAAGACGATTGGGATGGTGACGTCGGTGTGTCTTCGCGACGGGAAGGAGATGATCGAGAACCGGTATTTCATCAGCAGTCTGGGGCTCGGTGTGAAGGTCTTCGCCCACGGCATCCGGAGTCATTGGGGCATCGAAAACAGTTGTCATTGGTGTTTCGATGTCACCTATCGCGAGGATGAGTCGCGTATCCGGGACGAGCACCTGCGGGAGAACTTCGCCTGGCTGAGACGCTTCACGCTCTCGCTCTTGAAGCAGCATCCCAAAGGTGACAGCATCGCGATGAAACGCCTTGCGTGTGGCTGGAGCGACGATTTCATGTTGGAAGTTCTTGTAGGAACAACAACTTAGTTGCTGCTGGCCCTGACTTCGACTGGCTCAAGGATTGTCTCGAAGATCCCGGGCTTCTGGCGATCGGGGTTCCGATTCCTGTCACTCTCGATCACGACGACCTAGCCGTTCCCGTGGGCGGCCAGGCCGACGTCAGCATCGGTAACTCACCGTTCCCGATGCTGACATCGGTCGTACCGCGATGGCGAGGTTGGCCTATCTACCGGGGTTTCGAATCTGCGGTTTGTTCCCGTAGCAGAGGGCAAGGACTTTCCCGGCTGCGTCCGCTGGTGTGAACCGGAACCGGCAGACCCCCGGGGTTCGTTCCTGAGACGCAAACTCGCCAGATACGACATCGAGAGCGGACGATGCTACGGATATTCCGAGAAGGTAATTCGGCGATTCATCGGGGAACGGCACGCTTGCAGAATGGCCCGGTCGCTTCTGGGGGCAGGTGACCCCACCGCATTTCCCGAGCCCCGCGGACTCTGTACGGAAACGTACAAATCTTGCTCGGTCGGGATAAACTATTGACTTACTACCATACGTAGGTTATGACACCTATGCTGACGCATGGGCGACATCACCGCCGTAGGCCTCGGGTGATCCCAGGCCAGCGGATCTCTTCCTTCTTCCACAAGTTTCACGTTGATCGCGGCGAGTGTCGTCTCCGACGCTGGGAGGTGCCCCCATGTCCCAACCCAATAACCAGACTCAGATCTGGCCGCGACACCTCATCGACCGAACCATCCGCTGCCCCCGATGTGGGTTATCCCTGGTCACTGACGGGACACGAACCTGGTGCTCATTCCTGGGAAATCTGGTCGCATCACCCCCGATCCCTGCCTGCGATTACGAGTCCAACTCGACGGTTCCACTGCCCCCGAAGCCGTCATGACCGCGCCATGTGCGGTTTGCAGGGCCTCGTGGCGTGAGCGAAATATCAGGGCTGCCGGCTCGTCGCCCGCCCTCACCAAATACTCCACACATTGCACACCTTCATTCGTCCGCTTGTCGCATTCTTGAAATCGGAAGACGGCTCTACCGCTGTCGAGTACGCCGTCCGTCATGCTCGCCTTGATCGTCGTCGTCTGCCTCGCGGCCATCACCACCCTCGGCCAGAACGCGAATTCGACCTTCAGCTTCGTCGGCTCAAGTGTGAAGCCGCATGCCACTGCGAGTTAATGGGTGGCCCCAGGGCCGTCGCCAGGAGATTGGACAACGCACCCCAGGTGGTGATTCTACCCCAACGGGCTTGACGCCGCAGCACAGTCCGCTGGAATATAAGGCATGGCGGCCACCAAGAAAAACAGTGGGCTACACCAGGCGTTCGGTGAATGGAAATCGATCGGTGCCTGGGCACGCGATCCCCGTTGCCACATTTCCAAGCAGGGACTCTATTTGCGTGTAACCATGCAAGGACTGTCGATCAAGGACGCCTTGAAGATGGGGTCTCATGAAAATCGTCGCAAACGGCTTACGATTGAAGGCCAGACCAAGACAATCCGGGAATGGGCGGCCGATCCCCGAAGTCGAGCGAAGGCGGGGACGATCCGGTATCGGGTGCGTGTCGGGTGGCCGGATGATCTGGCCGTCATGTCACCGCCCTCCGCCCCTTCACCGCCGAAAACTGTTCGACCTGAGAACAGAGTGGTTCGCTCTGGGAAGAGAAGGGGGCGGCCTCCCATACTCGTCGTCGCATGGGGCGAGGAGAAGACATTGGCAGAGTGGGCGAATGACCCGCGGGCCAAGGTGAAGGCCGACTGCATCAGGAGCCGGCTCAAAAATGGCAATTCTCCGGAGGCCGCCATCTCGCAATCCAACTTGAATCGGGCCACAATGAATGAGTCGGCATGTCACTCCGAGCGATGATTGGAGAGGGAGTAGGGCGTCTCCCTTTGCCACCTCCAGCACTCCGCGTTCGCTTCGGTCAAGGGCTTTCGACTTACCCCTCGTCTTCGTCAAAATGGTGCGTTCCTGGCCGTCCTGCAAAGTTTCAAGGAAAGGCAACATCACGGCTTGATAATCTTGTACATCAACGCATATAATATCTTATGTATATTTATATATAGGAAAACGTTTGATCGATCGATCTTTTCAGCCAGATGCATCATCCTGCCTCTCGTCTGCATTCGGAACCAGCCAGTATGCGCATGGAAGCCGATGGTGCCAGGAGAGGTGACGAAATGGCGGGTCAGGCTATCCCAGGGGATTCGTTTTCTCAAGTCGGGTGCGATGAGAGCGATTCGGCCGGCTACGCGATGCGGCCGCCAAATCGTCATCCATTCAGAAAAGAGGACCAATGAATGAACTTGTCTTGCATCTATCACTGGCGAAGGTACGATGATTGCATTACCTTGCGGTTCGCTAGCCCCTACCTGCCGGGAATGGGACTTATCCCGTCACGTGGGGGTAGCCACCGCCACGATTACGGGGCGCTACCGCACACCATTTTCACATCAGAAAGACAACGATGACTGACCTGAAGCAGGCCAAGCAGGTTGCCGAGATCCTCTCGGGGCTTGCCGAAGTGAACCGTATCCGCATCATCGAGTTCCTGCGGACTGGTTCGAAGAACGTCACCCAATTGGCCACGTTGTTGGGCGTCGAGATCGTGAACGTGTCTCACCATCTCAAGGTGTTACGGGAAACTGGGTTGGTCCAGGATGATAAACTCGGCCGGGTCGTCAACTACTCGCTTCACCCCAAGGTCTTTAACAACGCTGACCCGGAGGCGACCGTGCTCGACATCGGGTGGTGCCGCATTGAGATCCCTCACAACTGATACCAAATGGGGTCGATTGGTGACCCTCCCGGTTCGGGCGTGACCGACCTCGGACCGAGAGGGTGAGTCAGATGACATGGCAGCCGATGACGATCGGCTGAGACGAACGCTCGAGCAAAACGCATGTATCGTGATGGCCCGGAATAGCGGCGGTCCGATACCCCGGCAAGATCGGGTCAGGTCCGGTATGCTCCCTACTGCAAGAGGTCATTTCTCGGGAGTGACCTCTTGCGGTTCGATGGAATTTACTTGGCGAAGGGATAGTCGGCCGCGCCACTGTTGATTCTCCCCCGTTGTCGCGGATGTGATCACTTCGGCGTTGTACTTCGTTCTCCCAAGGTCGCCGAGTTTCCACCCTCCGAAGGTGCTACGAGGAATGGGCGAACGTCCTGCGGCCTCCCAGTGACCACCAGAGCCTCGATCACCGCGAAAAGCCAAATCAACCTCTACGTCGCGGTCGAAGAATGCCTCGGAGGCCACGTTTTGCACGTCTGGGAGCATCTTGGGTCTGGAAGGCTGCCCCCGAGGTGCTCCTCCATCGCAGTCGTGGGAGGCATCTGACGGTTGAGAGGCTTCGGATGTAACCCGACCACGTCTTCCCCCCGCCTTGCACACCGCGGTCGGCTCAAAGTACTCGTCGCCCTCGCGGAGTCGGATCGTCTTTTACTTAAACATGCAAATGATTTTAGCAGATTCAACTTAGGAGCGAGGCCTTGACCTCCCAGGCTTTGCGTTTCAGGCACGACCTGATCATTTGAAGGCCCAATCGTCGGGTTTGCGTTTTCTGTGTCCGGTTTCTGCGCTCACTCTCGTTTCTTTATTTTGGTCTTCACTGTCTCACTCCACGCCTCATCTTCACCAGCAATAGTCCATCATCATCAGGCCGCTGCGAGCCCTCGACATGAAAGAACCGCACCCGCCTCTCAACCCCAAGCTCGTTGAAACGGAAGGCCGACGACTGGCTTGCGACTGCACAGCCGCCGGCTGCGTCCCACTCCCCATCGCTGGAGAGTGACAGGGTAAGCAAGATGTCACGTTCAATCACATCAACCAACACTGCTCACTCCCCATCATGGACGCTTCGCGGGAGGCGGTGAGTCGCAACGAGGGGTTGGTCATGCGTCCAGTCATTGACCGGAGCGTTATCGCCGGGATCATGTTGCTCGCTGCGATGATCGTGGGGATCGCCACCACTTCCTACCTGAACACCCGCAAACTCCGGGAGGACGTCACCCGTACGGCCCACAGCCGGGAGGTGCTCAACGCGATCGCCTCCATCCGGGCTAACACTCACAAGCTCCAGGCCGGGCAGCGGGCATTTGTGATCTCCGGAATCGAAAGCTGGTTGCAGCCCTATGACGAGGCTGCCGCCTCACTGCGTGCTGAGGTGGAGGCCCTGAAGATCCTGACCACTAACGACCCGGACCAGTTCAGTAGGGCCGAAGCTGCCGCCCGGGAGATCGAGAGCGGGATCGCCAGCCTGGACGAGATCAACGTCATCCGCCGGAAGAAGGGGTACGAGGCGGTCCTCGCCATCTCCCAGGTGCGGGGTATGGGCAGCTTCGTCGACCCGCTGCTGGCGACCCTCAAAGAGATGGACCAGGAGGAGCGGGAACGGCTGGCCGCCCATGACCATGAGACGGACTAGGCATACTCCCGTGCGATCGTCTTCGCTGTGGCTGGGGCGGTTCTCGGCCTGGTTGCCCTCGGGATGTTCGTGTGGCTCCTGGAGCGGAGCGTTCTCGCCAGGGCTCGGGATGCCACCCGGCTTGCCGAGCAGAGAGAGTTGCTCAATGCGACCTTGACCAGCATCGGGGACGCGGTGATCGCTACCGACGCCGCGGGGAAAATCACCTTCCTCAACCCCGTGGCGGAGTGCCTCACCGGGTGGCCCCAGGCCGAGGCTCGTGGGGAGTTGCTAGAGGCGGTCTTCCGGATCCTCAACGAGGCCACGAGCCAGCCGGTCGATAACCCCGCCCAGAGGAGCCGCGAACAGGGTATCAGAGTTGGGCCGTCCAACCACACCATTCTGATCGCCCGCGATGGGGGCGAGCGGCCGATCCACGAGTCGTCTGCTCCGATCAAGAGCCCCGCCAGTGCCATTCATGGGTCAGTCCTCGTCTTCCATGATATGACCGACCAGAAGCGCGCCGAGGAAGCCGTTGAGCGGAAGCGTCTTCTCCTACGAACATTCATCGACGCGCTCCCGGATGTGGCGTTCATCAAAGACATCGCCGGTCGGATCACACTCTGCAATCATGCCCACCTGGTTCGGTCGGGAGCAGTGGAGGAGGCCGAGATCGTCGGCAAGACCGTCTTCGACCTCTATCCTCCCCACCTCGCGAAGGGATATCACGAGGATGATCTGCGGGTTTTCGAGCATGGTGAGACTCTGTTTAACCGGGAAGAACTCAGCACCAACGCGGCCGGTCGAGAGGAATGGTATCTGACGACCAAAGCACCATTGCGAGATCGGCACGGGGCAATCACCGGGTTGGTCGGGATCAGCCGCTCCATTCAGGACCGGAAGGAGGCCGAGTCTGCAATGCGGGTGAGCGAGGAGATGTTCCGTGGGGCGTTTGAGCACACCGCTGTCGCAATGGTCCTTACTAACATCGACAACCGCTTTACCCGGGTGAACACCGCATTCGCCGAACTGTTCGGCTACTCTTCACCGGAGATGCTGGAGATGGCGCTGGCGGATGTCACTCACCCGGATGACCTCGTGGAGAGTTACGCCCACCGAGAATCGCTTCTTGCCGGCAACCGCCACTTCTTTCAGATGGAGAAGCGATACCTCCACCACGATGGCCACACCTTTTGGGGCCTGACGAATGTTTCCCTGGTACGTGACCCGGAAGGCCGACCCCTCCTGTACGTTGGCCAGGTGCAAGACATCACCGAGCGAAAGGAAGCTCACGAGGCCCTGGAATTGCGAGACCGGGCGATCCAGGCCGCCTCTCAGGGCATCCTGATCACCGACCCGGCCCTACCGGATAACCCGATCGTGTACGCGAGCCCGGGGTTCGAGCGGTTGACCGGGTACTCGGCCGCCGAGGTGGCCGGGCGGAACTGCCGATTTCTCCAGGGGAAGGACACCGAACCCGCCGCCGTGGCTGTCATCCGAGACGCGATTCGTGAGGCGAAGGAGTGTACGGTCGAACTGGTCAACTACCGAAAGGACGGCACACCATTCTGGAATGCCCTGGCTGTCGCCCCGATTCATGACCGGGGCCGACTGACCCATTTCGTCGGTGTTCTGATGGACGTGACGGACCAGCGACGGCTGGTCAATCAACTTGGACAAGCCCAGAAGATGGAGGCCGTGGGCCAACTCGCTGGCGGGGTGGCCCACGACTTCAACAACCTTCTCACCGTGATCAACGGGTACTCCCAAATGCTCCTCGACACCCTCCCGGATGCTGACCCGAATCGGACGGCCGTGACCGCAGTCCTTGACGCCGGGGAGCGGGCTGCTGGCCTGACCACGCAGTTACTGGCGTTCAGCCGGCATTCAGTGCTCAGGACACAGGTATTGGACCCGAATGTCGTGGTGGCTGAGACCAGGAAGTTGCTGAGTCGATTGATTGGCGAGGATATCACGCTTACCACCACACTCTCGCCGGGGATTGGACGAGTGAAGGTGGACCCGGGCCAATTTGGGCAAGTGCTGATGAATCTGGCGGTCAACGCCCGGGACGCCATGCCGCAGGGCGGGCGGCTCACAATCGAGACCCGAAATGTTGAACTGGACGGGGCATACGCCCGGTTGCATCCGGGCGTCCGACCTGGCCGGCACGTTCTGATAGCTGTCACCGATACCGGGACAGGAATGCCGCCGGAAGTCCTTGTCCGGTTGTTCGAGCCATTTTTCACGACCAAAGAACCAGGCAAAGGAACCGGGATGGGATTGGCAACCGTCTATGGGATTGTCAAACAGTCGGGCGGGCATGTTGAGCCGTACAGCGAGGTCGGGGTTGGGACCACGTTCAAAGTGTACCTGCCGATGGTCGATGAGCCAGTCGAACCGCGAAGTGACCCGGATCGAGCCCAGGCTCCTGGCGGGACCGAATCTGTGCTCCTGGTCGAAGATCAGGTCGACGTGCGAGGATTCGCTCGACTGACCCTTGAGGCCCACGGGTATACGGTGCTGGAGGCGGCTGACGGCCGGGAGGCATTGGGGTTGGTCGAAGGGGACCACCAGCGGGTGGACATCCTGGTGACGGACGTGGTCATGCCAGGGATGAGTGGGCCACGCCTGGCTGAAGCCCTGCGTCATCAATACCCGGGGCTGAAGGTACTGTACGTGTCCGGGTACACAGACGATGCAGTGGTCAGGCACGGGATCTTATCGCATGAAGTCGCCTTCCTCCAGAAACCCTACACCCCGGTCGCCCTTGCACAGCAGGTGCGAGAAGTACTGGACTCGTGACCGATTCCCAGTGTCTTGCCCATGAAGGCCGTTCCAGGAGTGAACTAATACAGGAACCCGCAGAGGCNNACACTCTCAACGGGTTCCTGTATAAGAGGCAGGTTCGCTAATGAAAACGATGCCGAGTGGGAGGAGCGGGAAGCGGAATGATCGATCTGACGAAATCACCAAGTCTCCCAGATTAGTGCCTTTGTTCTGCGCTGCATTAGGATAAATTCTGTATAATCTCTTCGACCGCCCAGCTTTGCCTCCCCCAAATCTCTCAAGGTTGATCGTGAGCAAGTTGCACCAATCGGTGACTCCAGCCTCTTTAGAGGATTGGGCACATCAGGCTTTTCGGAAGCGACTGGAACTTCACTTCCAGATCACGGACCCCGTTACGGCCATCCGGGAGCGGGCGTTCACACACATGTCGGATGCGATTTTGAGTGCGATTGGAATGGTGAGAGTCGCTGCTACCGCCCTCCGGGAAAGGGATGAGCGGTTGGCACAATGGGAGGGAGACGGGGCGGGGATGTAGAGCGGAGGAGTGCAGAGCCCCGCTGCCACCCTGGCCCGCCCTCATGCCCTCAAGTTCCTCCGGCCGGCTCGCGCCTGGGCGAAGACCTCCCGGGACAGGATCGCGGTTCCACCGCAGTGGGGGCAGGCGGCGACACCGCCGTCGGGGGAGGAGGTGATCGTCACCCGGTCATCGGTGAGGTCGATCACGAAACGGCACCGCGGGTTTGAGCAGGTGGCCGCCGGTTGGTCGGTGGACATGGTCAGTTCTCTTGGGATGGGCGGCTTGGACACTGTTGTCGAGATGAGAGCACGCCAGCGGCGCGCATAGACCGGATGGTTGAGGATCGCATCGAGGAAGGGTCGAGCTGCTCATGTCGGGTCGGCCAGGGCCGCCATACCCTCCGGTGTGAGCGTATAGCCAGACGCCCCGGCGGTGAAGCATGTAAACCACGGGCATCTCTCCGCCGCGTCCCAGAACTCGTTCAGGTTCAACCCCACAGCGTCGGCCAGGTCCGCACCCCAGACTCGACCCGCAACTCCAGCCAGGTGCTCCGCAATAAGTCGTTGGCGACCCATGCGTTTGGATCTTGTGGACTGCGACATTCCGTCGCTCCTGCCTGATTCGGGGCGATGTCGCTCGGCTGAGATCCCTTGGGGCTGCGCTGGTGCCTACCCTATTATCGATCCTCAGCGATCGATTTGGATGTGTTTTTTGGCCAGACGTGCCAGTCTCCGCCCACCAGTGCGTTTCCGTCATCGCTCGGCCTCGAAGCTGCTTGACCCCGATGAAACCCGATGCCTTCGGTCCGACATGGCCTCCTCCGCCTTCTCCAGTGTTGAGGTCGGTGACTAAAAGCACCCCCCCGGCCGAGTCGTGGGGCAGGACGTGAGATGGCAGGGTGAACACCACAACGACCTTCCGCTCGTCAGAGCCGGTCATGACCATTAAGGTCGCAACCGATTCTGATCGCCGTTGGAGCAGGTTGTGGTGATTTCCCCCACGCCTCCCTACTTCTGGCCTGCATAATGAGTTCCGTTACGCAGGCTCACTCCCACCCACGGGTAGTCATGATGACTACCCGCGGACGTTTGGCTGGGCGTTCTATAGTCATCATGACGATGCAGACCCACGGCGGGACAGGGGGGTTGATGGAAACTGGGTGGTGGAAAGCGAGACCGGAATTTCCGGTTTCACCCCAGAACCTCACGGGTAGAATTCAACTCCACCCATGAACAGTTGGCCGTATGTTCCGTGGGGATCGTCACCAGGGAGACCCAGATCTGCACGGGCCGAGTTCAACTCAACCCGTGTGCGAGAGTGGGACTCACGCCGAGGCAGAGGTGGGCAAGGCGGCCAGGGCGAGCGCCTTTCTGGCCATCCGCAGGAGATCGTCCGGGGCGAACGGCTTGGCCAGGAATACGTTTGCCGGGACGGAATCGAGTTGATTGATGTCTGCCGCATAACCGGAGATGAACACCACCGCCACCTCCGGCCGTTCAGCTCGGACCCGCAGGGCCAATTCCCGCCCACCCATTCCTGGCATTGTCAGGTCCGTCACCAGCAAGTCGATCATCGGAAGGGACTCCAGTTGGTTCAGGGCGGTCTCCGCGTCTGGCGCGTCGCACACCGCATACCCGGACCCGACCAGGGCGCTCCGCGCGAATCTGCGGACCCCGTCCTCATCTTCCACCAGAAGAACCGACCGGCCGCGACCACACCCCCGGTCAGGGGCAGAAATGACAATCGGAAGGATCGCTGCTGATGACCCCGCCGGGTCAGAGCACCAGGGGAGATCCATAGAGAAAGTGGTCCCGAGCCCAGGTGCCGAGTCCACCCCGATCCTCCCCCCGGCTTGCGTGACAATTCCATACACCGTAGCCAGTCCCAGCCCGGTTCCCTGGCCTGGTCCCTTGGTGGTGAAGAACGGCTCGAAGATCTTTGCTCGGACAGCCGCTATCATCCCCGTTCCGTTGTCCTTGACGGTGAGCCGGGCGAATCGGACGGGGGACCACGAATCTTGCAGTGTGTCAACGACCGTGGCGGTGGTGATGGTCAGGATTCCGCCCCACGGCATGGCGTCGCGGGCATTGACCGCCAGATTCATCATCACCTGCTCAACCTGCCCTCGGTCGATCCTAACCCGGATCGGCTCCGAGGAAAGCGTGGTTGTCACAGATACACGCTCCCCGAGCAGCCGACGGAGCATTCCGGCCATCTCGACCACCACCACATTCAGGTCCAGAACGACAGGCCGGGTCGACTGCCGTCGACCAAAAGTGAGGAGTTGCCGGACCAGCCCGGTCGCCCGCTCCGCCGCACCGCGGATCTCGTCGAGCAGTTCTGGGTCCAGGGTCGCTCCTGGAGTTGGGTCGCGGAGGAGTTCGGCGTTCCCCTGGATGACTGTCAGAAGATTATTGAAATCGTGGGCAATGCCTCCAGCCAGTCGCCCAACCGCATCCATCTTCTGCGACTCCAGTAGCCGCTCCTCCAGCCGTCGCCGTTCCGTCGTGTCCCGGATGACTGCGACCCAATGCGTACTCCCCACGCTATGCTCGCACACGGGAACGATTTGCCACTCGGCCCACACTCGAACGCCATCCTTTCGCCGGCTCGGGAGTTCCAGGCGGACCGGGTCAGTCCCCTGCATGGCGGCCCGGACCGCCTCGACTGCCTCGGTCGCGTCGTCCTGCTCAGCGGAAGGCAATCCGAGATCCTGTCCCTCTGGGCGGCAGAACACGCTCGGGCTCAGCCCAACGGCTTCCTCGATCGAGTAGCCCATGATGTGCTCGAAGGCAGGGTTGGCGTAAACGATCCGTGGATTGGGCTGAACCGCCGTCGTCGCCTCGACAATCATCACCCCATCCGAAGAGGCGTTAACGGCGGTCTCAAGGAGACTGCTCCGCTTGGGGTTGTCGCCCCCGGCTTTCCTTTCGACCACTCTAACCGTGAGGCGGAGACGCCGAAGAAGGGTGACCCCGGCCCACAGGCCGATCACCCCGGCAATCACCGCAGCAAGTGCTCCACTCGACGAACCCGATTGCGTTGTTGGAAGTGTTCTCAAGACAGGAGCCAACCCCGTGCCAGCAGCGAATACGGCGATGAGGATATGGAGCCTGCCGACCGCTGAGGGTTGGCGACGAGCGCTCCAAAGGAGGACAGAGGGGACTACCGCCGCGCTGAGCCAAACGATGAGATCGGCGATCTGGGCCGCGACCGACCCCACTTCCAGCCCAGTCGGTAGCGAATCGACAAGCGATAGCGGGTCGAGAAGATCGAACATCGACAAACCTGGGCGGAATGGATGGGTGGGCGTTCGGCGGCGGAGTCACGGGCGACACAGGCACGTACAAGGTAGCTCACAGCCCCCCTATTCGCGCTAAGTTTCATCAATCCGCGAACATCCGTTTCGTTTACCTTTCTCACCACCCGATTTTTCGTGTCTTAAGCTCAATCGGGAGGGTCATGTCAATCGGATCACGCCCGTCTGGGTCCGATCAGACCGATGTCGTACATCCTCGGTCATCGTCGCTGGCCGATCCGACTCAGGGGAGGAGCGGAGGGCTGCGCGGTGGACGCGGTCGTCAAGTGCGGCGGGGCGCTGGATAAAGGCGGATTTTCGACGTCATGCTGCTCGCCTCGGTCAGGTGATGATCGGCGATTTCAGGGGGGGCGGAAGCCCGCGGCTCGCATCACTGCCCGCGGCGGCGGGATCGCTGGAGCCACTCCGTCGGCTCCAGGACTTGGATTCGCTCGTTGTCGTCTAACCTCATTCCTGTGAGGAGTTCGGTTCGCAAGGCGACCACTGCCGGTTCGCCTTCACATGACCTTGGCGTCTTGCGGAGCCAGCTTGTCCCCCCGGAACTCCCTGTGGCAAACTGCTTACCGTCGGAACTAAACGATAAAGTTACAACCTGACCACGATGTGGTAGGACTGGTCCGATCATACGACCTGTGGCGAGGTCCCATAATCTTGCTGTACCGTCGGCGCCCCCCGTCAGCACCAGCCGGCCATCAGGGCTAAAAATCGCCTTAAGGATGGGCAGGTTGTGTGCAAATGTCAACACTCGCTGAGCCTCGCCCACCACGGTCCATATCTGGGCCGTTCCGTCGTCACCAGCCAAGAGAATTTGACGATCGTCCGGACTGAAATCGACTGATCGTACCTTGCCAGGATGGTTAATGGGAGGCTCAACAAATTTGCCCGTCGATGTGTCGAAAAGATGGGCATAGTTCCCAGCGCCGAGGACGATTCTCGTGCCATCATGGCTGAAAACGGCTCCCAAGATGGGCTCTGTCTGCACGCTTGGGAACAGTGGAACATGGTCCACCGTCCGCCACAGGCGGAAGCCGCCGTTGTGGTCCCCTGTGAAAAAAACATCCCCTGTGGAATTGAATCCCGCAGTCATCACCGCAGCGCTGTGGGCGGGCAGTTCAGCGACGAGTTGTCCTGTTTGTGCAGCCCAAAGACGTGTCAGCCGATCCTCTCCCCCCGTGAGGACCAGATTGCCCTTGGGGCTGAAGACGACGACATAGACAGGGCCGGCGTGGGACATTACAGGACCAGCACGTCCCGTTCTGGTGTCTGCCAAACGAACTGTGCCGTCGGCACCTGCCGTCGCAGCAGTGTGACTGTCGGGGCTGAACGTCGCCGCAAGAACGATATCCTTGTGGATCAAGGGGGTGGAGATGAGTTTTCCCGTGAAGCCATCCCAAAGGCGGCCGGCCCCAGCCTTTCCCAAATCACCGCCCCCAGTGAGGACCACCTGGCCATCGGGGCTGAAGGTAATGTTTCGAATCCAGCCCTGGGAGGGGTCGGTCAGGACTCCCCCTTCCGATTGTGGCAGCGACCACAGGCGTGAACTCTTGTTAGCGCAGGTCAAGATTCGATCGCCCTGTGGCGCGATAGCCACCGCCCTAACGTCGCCGGTGTGTAATAATGGGGAGCCAATCAGCTCCTGCGTAGCCACAGACCACAGCCTTGCATATCGGTCCGTGCTGCCGGTCAGGACAAAGGTGCAGTCTGGACTGATGGCCACTGACCGAATGAGTCGTGACTGACGGATATGGAAGTCGAGGGCTTTGCCGCTTGCCGTTTCCCACAATCGTACGGCTCCGTCGCGGGAACCCGTCACCAGCACCCTGCCATCCCCACTAAATGCCCCGCACCCGACAACCTCCCCATGCGGGAGCACATGTAGGAGCTGACCCGAGGAAGTGTCCCACACTCGTGCCTGACGATCATCACCGCCACTGAGTGCCCATTTGCCATCTGAGCTGACGGCAACAAATCGCACTCCTCCACCGTGTGACAGGGTGAGAGTGGAGAGATTCCTACCTTGTGATCGCCAGACCATATTAACCCGGCAAGAAAG
>PLDW01000402.1 GCA_003136315.1 Gemmataceae bacterium
CGGGGCATTCTGCTTCTGAACGATGCGGACACGTGCAGAGTCCATGCCTGCGTCCTTTTGGGGTTGGTGTGGTTACCCCCTAGAAGGCGCAGGCTGGATTTTTTGGCAAGGTCTATTCCCAAAGGAACTTAATCGCTGTCGCGTCCAGCGAGAAGTCTCGAATTTGCCCTTCAATTCCAGAGCGTAGGTTTTTCCAGTTGGCTTGTTGTAATCTGGGTCGCGTGCCAAATACGCCTGTTCGAAAGACAGCACGCGGAGCGAGATGGGGTAACTCTTGCCACCTGCACTGCTCCAAAAGACACCGTGTCCGGGGATCGGCTCGTTCAACAAGGTGCTCAGAATATCGTCGCTAAAGTGAGCGTTCACCTTCTTCACCGACATCAGGTCGCCGGACGACAACAAGTGGAAGACGAACCAGTTATCGCCTTGGCTCAGGATCTCCTGTGAGATGCTTCCCGGTTGTTGAGTAATCAGCACCGCTCCGAGGTCGTACTTACGGCCTTCCTTTACCCATGCGACATACGGACCTTCGCCACCACCACCGCCCCCGAGTACGGCTTGGGCCTCTTCAACAACGGCCAGCGTCGGGATGGTCTCGGGATTGGCTTTGGTGAATTCTTCTAGGTTGTGGTCGAACACCTTCTGCAGCAGCAACCCCGATAAAATCAGCGCTGGGTTACCACGTAACTGCGACACATCGATGACGCAGATTTTACCCGCTTTGAGCGAGGTGATCAGCATGTCCATCAACTGACTGCTCGGGTCGTGCAGCATCTGCACAATGCGCGTCATGTTTGACCGCGCGGCTATGGCCTCGGCGATCTGATCCGGCATTTTGAGTCGCAGCAGTTTGCCGATAGTTGTCTCGTTAGCCCCATTCCCGTCTGTCTTGATCAGATCGACCAGCGTAGCCCAGTCGTCTCCGTTCATCGCCTTTAACTTGGCGACGTTCTGATGGTCCTGCTTCTCGACTGGGAGAGCGATACCAATCACGTCTGCAGGCCGCAATCGCCTGATGTCCAGCTTGATGTCATTCGCCACGAACGAGTCGTAGAACGCACTTGGCCCCTTCTTCTTTGTGAAAACGACCACCTTGTCTTCAAGTTCGGGCACATCACACAAGCCGGGGCGATTCTTGTCGTCGGGCCAGAAGTATTCACCGTCTGGGTCGAAAATAATCGTTCCAACCGGCACCTTCTTGCCCTTCCGTTTCTCCACCGTCGGAGTCGTCTTGTACAGGTTACTGAACAGCAGCTTGACAAGATTCGATTTGCCAAAACCGGCTCGGGCGAAGACGAAGCTACGCCGGGAAACCAGGTGTTTAACATCAAACTTTGAGATGATCTCGGGTGTCTTGATTTGCATCCACAGTTCGTGCTTCAACCGCACATCTGCCCCGGCGTAGATGAACTCGCCGAGTGCGAAGTAACCGATCTCGGCCCCATCGACGTTGTGACCCGAGACCTCCCTCAGCACCTCGTTGCTGAGGAAGGCGACCTTGGCTCCGACGTGAGGCAACCGGCGGTGCGAGGCGGCGAATTGGAGTTGCCCGCCAACCATGCGGACGACACCGAGAACACGGATATTGACCTTGTACTTGAGGTACTGCTCCCTGAGATCGTCTGGGATTGGGCGACCATCTGTCACAGCGCGGAGGCCATAATCTTCACCAGCCCCAGACGCTAGCCTGCCAGATGAGGCCATTGATGTGATGCGTCCCAGAACCGCCTCGTCCTCGTTCTCCAATTGAACGAGGAGGAAGTGCCCGTGCATGGGCGTACTCTGGAACTCATTCTTGTAGGGCAACACGAGGTCGGCGTGGAATTCCAATCCTCCTTCGCTAAAGCCGCTGAAAATTCCGACCGACTTGTCTTTAGGAAAGAGTTTCATTACTCGTACCTCCTCGCGGACGCATCGACGTTGAGTTGGAACTCGTCGAGTACCGACCCGTCAGGCACGAGTCCACGAACGGCTGCGAACACCTCGTCTTGAAGGATCGTCAGGTCAAAATCAACGACTTGTGCGTGTTCGTGGGCCTTCTGCAAGCATCTGGGGTAGAAAGGAACGGGGAAACCGTCGATGGCATCAGCCTGAAGGTAGCCGAAGATCTCTGAGTCCTTGCTCGTCTGTGGGCTGAAGATATCCACGGCCCAGATCGGGTCACCCTTCGACTTTCCAAATCGCACGAAGTACATGTCCCCAGCTACGTATTTGGGAGCCTCGCCTTCTTCGCCTTCGGCTTCCTGACCCCTGGCGTACTCTGGCCAGACATACGCCTTGGCCTCCAGTTCGCGGGGGATCTTGACGTATCGGGCCTCGTCAGGTGGCATTAGCCGCTCAATGGCCATCGCCAGTTGATACCGGCTAATCACCTTACTGTGTTTGGCGACGCCCACGAGGAATACCGAGCGGCGGTCTTTGTCCTTGATCCGCTTAATCGCGTCTTCGATCCGCTTGCGAAATGCGGTGAACAACTCCCGTCGGAACAATTTACTCCTAAGCAGACCATCGCGAACGATTAGCGTGTCAGCGGCGAATGTGTGGTAACAGATCCGGTCATACAACACCGCCCACTCACACAGATCCCGGTACACCAGCACCCACGACGGAGAAACCTTGTGAGGCTCCTTCTTCGCCTGCTCTGCAATGGGGATCATGTGGCTGAGGTCGGAGAGTTTCTTGACACAGAGGTCGGACATCAACTTTCCCAGTGGTGTCTTCGGCTGACCGTCCTCAAACTGATCTGCGCTGAGGTTGTCCGTGTCGGTTGTCGGCGAAATCACGTCAAGGAAGAGTTCCTTGCCGTAGGAATCCACGACTCGAACAAGCTGGATGGTGAATGGATCGAAAACGAGCTTGTTGTTGCCGCCGTCGCTGGCAACCAAAGAGACGGATGTGGTGCTACGCGGCTTGATTGTCCGCACGCTCGACGCTAAGGGCCTAACTTCGGCCCGGAGTTCGTCGAGTAGGGTGCGATCCTGTCCCGTTCGTTCACGGATGGCTTTGCGGATCGCAGGCAGCGTGTCGTGATCGAACATGGCCTATAACTCCAGCACGGCGTAAACGTCTATCTCGTCAAGCGGTACGTTCTTGCTGGTGCCAAACTGTTCACACTGCCTGTGTCCTTGCTTGGACGTTCCTGCATCCCGAATCGTCTTGATCTTCCACCCACAGCCCGCTTCGGTAAGCGAACGTCGAACCATGTCGCGGGGATTTTTCTCGCAACTACCGAGGGCACCAAATCGGCACACCAATCTGGCCCCCGAGAAGCACACACCAGCACTCTGTTTCCAGACCGTCGCGAGATCGGTAATGAACTGGTCTTCGCCGTGGTGGGATAATTGATCCGCCGTCCGGTACTCCACGTCACTCGGCCCGCCTACGAACCAGTTGCGGAGCCAATGATCGGGGAAGTAGGTCCGCATCCCGTAGTAAGGTGGCGACGTGATCACCCACGAGAACTTTGCCCCAAGCTGGGCGAAATTGAACGTGCGGCTGTCGCCGAGCACCACTTTCCCCGGTGTCGAGTCGGGAACTTCCTGGAACGAGAACTTGGCGCGGCGGCTGATCGCGTCCAGCACGCCGATTTCGGGCGGTTTCAACTTGTTCTTTCGCCAATATCGGACGGCAGACACCGGTTTGGTGGAGTACGTCCGGGGCATCTGGTTTGACAAGTATGTCGGAGTCTTCGCGTTCTGCGGGCCATGCAGGATGCCGAGCATCACCCCGCGAAGAGCGATTTCGATGCGGGTGGAACAGTTCTCTATTAGGTAATTCCGAATACGGCAGACGTCGCGTAGCGTACGCGGAGCGTAGCAGAGATCCCAGAAGTCCCCGTGCGGCAGGTCTCTGACCGGGCCGGGTTTCGGGTCGTCGAGGATTTCTTTCGCCAGCCTGATCACTTCGCGGGGCCGGATCTGCGCCAGTTTGGAGGAGGCAATCGCCCCGGCAACCGGATTGCTGTCAATGCCAACCGATGCGAGCCCCCGGAGCCGTGCGGCGAGAATGGTGGTTCCGCGACCGCAAAAGGGGTCTAAAACCCAGTCGCCTTGTTCCGCGTTGGCCAGTGCGGTGAAGGGGAATGTGATCGGGAACATCGTGTAGTATGGGGCGAGACCATTCAGCCTCAACACCGGTGCGGTCAGCTTCGGGAGCCGCCTAAATCCTGTGGTCGGTTCCTTCCGAGCTCGGGAGACGCTGACCACAGTTGCCATCGGTTCCTCAATCCAGTTCGTCTTCGTCGGCTTAGCAGTGTTTGGCTGCCCAGAGTGAGCAGACCCCGAAACTGTGGGCCAGATGGATTCGGGGTGGGGATTGCTGACGGTGCAACAAGCACTTACAGATCGTAAGCCGTTCGCATGACGGACACAACGCCGGAAGGAGGATTTTCTTACTGCGGGATGTGGGTTACAGAAACGGCCGCCGCCGGGTCAGGGTGTTGAGTTGCTCGGGGTCCATGCTCGGATCTCCGGTGTTGGAGTGAGGATATTGTACCCCAGCCAGCGCGTTCCGGATCTCTGAAGATGGGCAAGGTCGGTGTCGACTGGCTCACCGAGGTGCTTGAGCGTCGTGAGTGCGGTCCTCGTCGGGTGGTGTGAGCGGGAATGCGTCGTCCAAGGCTGTGAGTGATAACTGTTGGAGGGCCTCGTATTCGGCTCGTTCATCGGGTGTCAAAACGCCGGAGATGTCTTTCCGGATCAACTCCGCCCGACGCCGGTTCATCAGCCCCCATTCCGGCGTCCCTGGTCTTGGGAACAAGCCCTCCGTCTCGTGTAACCGAAACGCGATGAACGGCCGTCGCCCGGTCAGCGTGTGAATTTGCTCAGGGTCCATGCTCGGATCTCCGGGGTTGGAGTCAGGATATTGTACCCGAGCCAGAGCGTTCAGGATTTCCGAAGATGGGCGAGGTCGGTGTCGAGTGGCTCACCGAGGCGGTTGAGTGTTGTGAGTTCTCTGGTGATTGGCATGTCTCCCACCACGGTTTGGAGATGAGCCAGCGAAGACGACACTTTCACTTTGACCGGTTCCCTGCCCGGTTGGTAAGCTAAAGACATGAACGCCGACCACACCACCAGCATGGCCACCCAGACAGTTGACCTGACCGGGCTCCCCGAGGCGGTGGTTCAGGACATCCGACGACTCGTCGAGACGCTCCGCACAAACCTCGGGACCGGAGTTGCCGCATCCCCTACCGCGGGTCGCCGGCCTCTTCGCGGCCTATTTGCCGAACCAGGGCTGTCCATCACCAAAGAAGAAATCGACGAGGTCCAGCGGGAAGCCTGGGCCGGATTTCCCCGTGACTTCCCCGAGCAGCCGAAGGGATCATGAACGACGTTGTCGCGGACACGCATGCAATCGTCTGGTATCTCTTCGACCCGGGTCGCCTGTCGCTCGCTGCAGACACTGCCCTGAC
Organism: Gemmataceae bacterium; assembly: GCA_003136315.1. Taxonomy (GTDB): domain Bacteria; phylum Planctomycetota; class Planctomycetia; order Gemmatales; family Gemmataceae; genus Urbifossiella. The sequence continues at coordinate 5,414 of PLDW01000402.1, forward strand.
TGCCGCTGCTCAGTCAGCACGGATCTTCGTATCGACCATCACCCTTGTCGAAGTGAATTACCTGACAGGCAAAAAGACCTTCCCCTACACGGGGGCACTCCCCAGGCTCTATTCTCTCCTGGCCGATCCTGCTCAGTCGCTCAAAGCTCTCCCGGTTGATCTGGCCGTTGCCCAGGCGCTCGACCAGGTGCCAAGAGCCGAAGTCCCGGACATGCCCGACCGCATCGTTGCGGCGACGGCGGTTGCCCACCACCTCCCACTCGTCTCTGTCGATTCCGACATCCAGGGCTCAGCAAGCCTCAAAGCCCTGATTCAAGTCATCTGGTAAGCTAACGACATGAACACCGACCACACCACCAGCACGGCCACCCAGATCGTTGACCTGACCGGCTTGCCGGAATCGGTTGTGCAACAAGTGATGCAACTCGTGCAACAGGCCCGTCAGAAGCAGACCGAGGAAGTTGCGAGCCTCCCCAAGCCCGGCGAACAGCGGCCGGGGATTATTGGGGGATGTTCGCACACCTCGGGATCAAGACACCGACGCTCGAAGAGCTCGAGGAAGCCCGTCACCCGCGAGCTCCCGGTTCCCTCGAAGTGAACGACTACGGCTGATGTGTGGTCAGGCAAAGATCTCCCTGGCCACCTCTCCCTTGATGTCGGTGAGGCGGAAGTCCCGGCCGGCGTAGCGGTAGGTCAGCTTTTCGTGGTCCAGACCCATCAGGGCCAGGAGCGTGGCGTGCAGGTCGTTGGTGTGCATTCGGCCGTCGATCGCCTTGATCCCGTACTCGTCGGTCGACCCGTAGGTGAACCCTTTCTTCACACCGGCCCCGGTCAGGAACATCGGATAGCCGGTAATATTGTGGTCCCGTCCGTCTGGACCCTGTGCCGTCGGCTGGCGGCCGAACTCGCTCCCGAATAGCACCAGTGTATCCTCCAGGAGCCCCCTCCGCTTCAGGTCGGTCAGCAGCGCGGCGGTTGGCCGGTCGACCGAGCCGCACCGGTCGATCAACCCCTTGTGCAGATTGCCGTGGTGGTCCCAGCCCGGCTGGGTGATCTCGACGAACCGGACACCCGCCTCGCACAGCCGTCGGGCCATCACGCACTGACGGGCGAACGCCCCGGCCGGGCCATCCTTCACCCCGTACTCCTCCAGTATCTTCCGCGGTTCCTTCGAGACATCCAGCAACTCCGGTACCTTCCCCTGCATCTTGAACGCCAGTTCGTACGACTCGATCACGCCGTCCACCGCGTCCGGGGCGGCCGGACTGGCCGCGAGGTCACGGTTCATCGACTGGATCAGGTCGAGTTGCTTTCGCTGAAGGGCGGTGGCGGTGGACGGTTTCAGGTTCGGGAGGTACCCGGTGTCGGTGATCCGGGTGCCCTGGTAGTGGGCCGGGAGGAACGCACTCCCGTAGTTCACCGCGCCCCCGAAGTTCGGGGTCGGGTTGATGGTCACGTACCCCGGCAGATCCTGGTTATCGGTCCCCAGGCCGTAGAGCAGCCAGGCGCCCATGCTCGGCCGGGTGAGCGCTGCGTTGGCGCTACCGGTGTGCAACTGGACCACCGCCTGCGGGTGGGCGGGGGTGTCGGTGTACAGACCCCGAAGCCAGCAGAGGTCGTCCGCGTGCGTCGCGATGTTCGGAAGTAGCTCCGAGAACCACGATCCCGTCTGGCCGTACTGCTGGAAGTGGAACTTGGAGGCCGTCAGGGTGCCCCCACCAGGGCCAGCCTTCCCGCCGTTTTGCTGAAGCTGGGGCTTGTACTCGAACGTATCGACCTGGGAGACGGCTCCCTGCATGAACACGAAGATGATGCGTTTCGCCTTCGGTGGGAAGTGCGGCCTCTTCGGCGCGAGCGGCTTCGGAGCGGTCGTGTCGGAACCTGCCGCTGCCTCACGGCCAAGCAACCCGGCGAGTGCGACCATGCCGAATCCCGCACCAGAGGATTTGAGCAACTCCCGGCGGGACAGTGGGTAGGAGGGTCGCATCGTTTATCTCAAATGCGGGTTGTGGGATGTTTGGAGCATTCGGACAGAACCTAACCCCCCAACCCCCTTCCCTAAGAGGGAAGGGGGAGCCTGAGGGCGGTTTGACTCCCCCTCCCTCACAGCAGAGGGGTTTTGTTCGGTGGTCCTCAGGGCATGCGGCGTCTGGGGATTGCTCCAGGCACTCAGGTTTCCATCGGGTTCCCGGCTCAACCCGGGTTGTGCCGCGCAGCCACAGAGAGCAGCCTCCCCGATTAACATACACGAACCCGTGCGAGGTGTCACATCGACAGGAAGATGCTGGGACGCAACCACGGGAGGCAAGGCTCCTGCCGGGCGTACCACCCGGCCGCTCGGCGGGGAAACATCTCCCCCGACTCCCACCTGCGAACGATAAACATATGAATGATCTAGGGTTTAATACAATATTCACCACAGAGACACAGAGGCACAGAGAGAAAGCAAAATCCGAGAGAGGAGATTTGGCTTTTCTCGGCTTTCGGTTTGCCTCTGTGTTCTCTGTGTCTCTGTGGTGAATTGATGCTTTACAAGCTAATATAGATCACAGAGACACAGAGGAAGACAATAGGCAATGCCGCGTCGCCAGCAACTACCGGGGTCCGAAATTGTCAGAATTTTTATCGATTTTCTCCTCTTTCTCCTCGCCACGAATCGCGGGACTGGCGAACAGGGGCAGGTGGCTGGGACTTTGGCCGAGTGGGACACCTGGGCAAAAGTTCTTGCTGGAAGCTTCCGATTTTCTTCGGCCGGAATGCCTTCGCCTGTGTATGGACTTCTTGAAAATGGGAAATCCCTGCGTGTTGAGAGGGTAGGGACTGGCTTCTCGACTCACCGGATGACAAAATGGCTATGTTCGGTACGACCTGTGTGTGCCAGCCTACCTCTCGGGGGTCCGCTCATGTTCCGGGTCGGGGTCGTGTTCGCGTGCGTGACCGTTCTGGCTGGGCGGGCGGATTCGGCCTCACCCGACCCGAAGGCCCTTGCCATCGACCCGGCGGTGTTGTCCCGTGCGCAGGATCTGGTGCGGAAACTGGGTAGTCTGGATTTCGCCGAACGGGAAGAGGCACAGGCGGGGCTGACGCGGATGGGCCGGTCCGCCCTGCCAGCCCTCGCGGAAGCCATTACGTCACACCCGAGTGCGGAAGTCCGGTTCCGGTCCCAGTGGATCTTGCCGCGGGCTGCGGCCGCCGATCTCCAGGCCCGGCTCGAGACCTTCCTCGCCGACACCGAGGGAAAGTTCGAGCACGACCTGCCCGTGTGGTCGGAGTTCCAGAAATTGACCGGCCCAAACCCCGCAGCCCGGGCGGTTTATGCCGAGCTGATGACTGACCCGGCTGCCCGGGAATTGCTCTCCGCTTCGGCCCGGCCGGGGGTGGAACTGGCTCAGTTGGTGGCGGCGCGGAAACAGGATTTTTACCAGGCGAGGTATTCGCGCGTGGCGGAGTCCGACCATCATGAGCCGAGTGTGGCCAATGTCATGGCGCTACTGTTTGCCGAAACGCGGGTGGCAGTGGCGGTGCAGATCACCCGCCGGCCCGTCTCACCGTCGGTCCTGTTCAATACCCCGGGAGTGTCCGCCGCGGTGACCGATCACACGGAGAAGAGTCGAGTCTACAGGGCCATTGTGGTGCGGTGGATGGAGACCCGGGTCGACCCGGTCTCGATGAATCAGGCGGTCAACATTGCCAGAAACCTGGAACTCCCGGAGGGGGCCGGGGTCGCTGCGCGGCTGGCAGGGCTCAAAACGGCATCCTCGTACACCCGTGCCCAGGCGGTCATGGCCCTCAGCCGAATGGAGGCGAAGGAGCACCTGCCGACCCTGGAATCGCTCCTCGCGGACGACTCGGTGGTCATGGCTGGTCGGCGGCCAGTCGTCGATGCCGACGACATCCAGTTGCGGGACGTGGCTCTCGCGGCTGCTCTTCTTCTGACGGGGCAAGATCCGGAAGACTATGGGTTCTCACAGCGGTCCAGGGACGTAGACTCCGTGCGTTACACGTACTCCAACTGGAGCATCCCGGCCGACAGGCGGTTGGCCGCGGTGGAGTGGTGGAAGGTCTGGCGTGAGAAAAACCCAGGATTCGACAAAGAGAAGAAGGATAAGGCAGACGCCAGGAAATGACCTACGACGAT